>DAORIP010000001.1:0-35115 GCA_035438565.1 bacterium
TGGTATCAAGTTTTACCTTCAGACCAAGGCCTTTGATTTTTTGCAAAAACTGAGGCAAGTCTGCATGCAGGGTGGGCTCTCCCCCAGTTACTACAACTCCATCCAACATCGCGCGATCGCGATCAAGCTTTTGCAGCACATCTGCTTCGGAAATGTGGGCTTCACCAACCAGCGCAATAAGCTCAGGGTTATGGCAATACACGCACTGAAATACACACCCCTGCGTAAACACGATTGCCGCCAAATGCCCGGGGTAATCGATAAGCGTGAGCGGCTGATAGCCCGCTAGACGCATACGCCCGTTTCAGGCTCACAGACAGGAAGGTATTCCTCTCTATCAAGGTATTCGCTCTTTTTTCCAGTATTCCACTCCTGTACAGGCCTAAAGTAGCCCACCACCCGTGACCAGACTTCACACGTTGTCTGACAGCTCGGACAGATCTGCACTTCTCCTGACAAATACCCGTGCGTTGGGCAGACGCTAAATGTGGGCGTTACCGTGATGTACGGCAAATGGTGCTGAGCAATAACTTTTTTTACAAAGTCACGACACATTTTCCAGTCGTAAACGCGTTCCCCAAGAAATAAATGAAGCACCGTGCCACCGGTATAGCGCGTCTGGAGATCGTCCTGGTGACGCAAGGCTTCGAGGGGGTTACTTGTATGTCCCACCGGCAAATGCGATGAGTTCGTGTAATACGGTGCTTGCGGGGTACCCGCCTGAAGAATATCGGCGTAGCGTTTCTTATCTTCTTTGGCAAAGCGGTAGGTTGTACCTTCCGCGGGAGTTGCCTCAAGGTTATAGAGATGTCCCGTTTCTTCCTGATAGCGTACCAAACGGTTTCGCATGAAATCGAGCACCTCCATAGCGAATTCCTTACCCTCAGACGTAGCAATATCTGTCTTTGCTCCAAGCAAGTTCAGACAGGCTTCATTCATGCCATTTAATCCAATGGTGGAAAAGTGATTTCGCAGTGACGGCAAGTACCGCTTGGTAAACGGCAAAAGGCCCATATCAATATTTTCCTGCACGGTCTTGCGCTTGAGCTCTAATGAATCCCTGCTCACGTCCATCAGATACCCAAGTCGATCAAAAAACTCGGCTTTCGTTTTTGCCAAATACCCGATCCGCGGAAGATTAATCGTCACCACGCCAACACTCCCGGTCATTTCCGCTGACCCAAAAAGTCCCCCGCCTCTGGCTCTCAGCTGACGTAAATCAAGTTGCAAACGGCAGCACATACTTCTAACATCTGAGGGATTGAGTTGAGAGTTTACAAAATTTTGGAAATACGGAATGCCGTATTTTGCTGTCATCTCAAATAAGCCCTGCGCATTCTTATGTTCCCAGTCAAAATCTTTGGTGATGTTGTAGGTAGGAATAGGAAAAGTAAAAATTCTTCCCTTACTATCCCCAGCGGACATGACATCAATATAGGCGCGATTAATCGTATCCATTTCTACCTGACAATCACCGTACGTAAATGATTGCTCCACCCCGCCAATGATTGGACGCGTGTCTTTCATGTCGGCGGGACAATTCCAATCAAGAGTAATGTTCGTAAACGGTGTTTGCATTCCCCAACGTGAAGGTACATTCAGATTAAACACAAATTGCTGAACCCCTTGGCGCACCTCTTCATAGGTTAATTTATCGACCTTTACATACGGCGCGAGGAAGGTATCAAACGAAGAAAAAGCCTGTGCACCAGCCCATTCGTTCTGCAAAGTACCGAGAAAATTCACCATCTGACCAAGAGCAGTATCAAAATGTTTTGGAGGGGCGGACTCAACTTTTCCTGACACACCGTTAAACCCCTCCAACAAGAGTTGCCGCAAACTCCAGCCTGCACAGTACCCAGAAAACATGTCTAAATCGTGAATGTGCACATCACCCTCAATGTGGGCAGCGCGAACGCGTTCAGGGTAAATTTTGTGAAGCCAGTAATTTGCAATAATTTTTCCGGAAATATTCAAAATCATCCCGCCTAATGAGTAACCTTGATTCGCATTCGCCTGGACACGCCAATCATGCTTTCCTAAATACTCATCCACGGTCTTGATCGCATCCACAAAAACAGGGCCAGATGGTTCAATCTTCGCCGAAACAGACTGCTCAAACGTAAAGGTTTTCATAAAAATAAAAACTCGCGAATGCGAGCTTCAATGAGCTTCTTAAATGAATTACTTCGCTTGTGTCACTGACGGACAATGGATTCTATTCGGACAATGTTCAATCATGCACAACAGATCATTAAATTTTGATTCTTGAATCACGGTAACCTGTTTACACGCCTTACACTTTGCCTCAATATCGCCTTCCACCAGCACCCCTTTGAACAAAAGCTTCTGGCAATGCCGACAACGATATTCGCGGAGACAAGGCTTCATAGCGGTTATGGGAGTATACACCATATGTAGTGGTATAAATATTTTCTAAACACGATATGTTGATAAACATCAAAGGATCGAGATTTCCCCAATAAATTGCAACCTAGTCGCATCCATGCAGCTAGGTATACACTATTGGCATATGAAAATATCTTTCGAACAAGGTGCGTGGGCCGCAATGCGTATTTCTCTTGGTTGGTTATTTTTTTGGGCATTCATTGATAAAGTCTTTGGGCTTGGATTTGCAACTGAACACGGCAAGGCTTGGATTGATGGGGTCTCACCAACTTTTGGGTACCTCAAGTTTGCAACACACGGTCCGTTTACTCCACTCTTTCAAGCGCTCGCTGGTAGTGTAATCGTTGAGTGGCTCTTCATGCTCGGGTTGCTTCTTATCGGTGTGGCGCTTATTTTGGGTGTTGGCATGCGCATTGCTGGATATTCCGGAGCCCTGATGGTGGCGCTTATGTTTCTCGCTGCATCACTTCCCTCGGAACACAATCCCATTATCGACGAGCACGTGATTTATTTCTGTGCTTTTCTCCTCTTCACAAAAATTCCGGTCGGCCATTGGCTTGGATTTGGAAAATTCTGGTCAGAGCTTGAAATCGTGAAGAAATATCCGATTCTTCAATAACCCACATGGCGAGCTTTCGAACACACATCTCTTTTGGAATTGCTTTTGGGATCTTGAGCGGGTTAGCGATCATTGCACTCGCCCTTGTTCCCGATACTTGGAGCTTCTCCATATTAGCTGGCCTAGCGGTTACACTTGGAGCACAGCTCCCTGACATGGACAGCGATTCTGGACTTCCCTTTCACATTACATTTGGCTCACTCGCACTAGTAATCGGCATTCTTACAAGCTGGTACAGCTACAGCGTCATTCTTGTAAGTCTTGGTGGCGCCATCCTCGCAGGTGGAATAGCGATTTTTAGCGTTTGGATTGTTATCGGAACGATCTTTAAGAAATTTACCAAACACCGTGGAATGGCACATTCAATCCCAGCGGCTGTACTCGCCGGATTAGTAACCTTTTCAATTAGCAATACTTTGAATGTTGAAGAATGGCAGTCATTCCTCCTTGGCACGAGCATAACCTGCGGCTATATTCTTCATCTTGTTCTTGATGAAATTTGGGCAGGCCTCAACTTTCACGGTCACTTATTCGTACCTAACAGGGCCTTCGGTAGCGCCTTGAAGTTCGTCTCTCATGATCATCGCCTGACAGTGCTCGTCTATATATCCATTGGCATGCTGCTCTACGGCAACATCGCTAAACTCGCATATCTTACCGAACGCTTATTTGCAGCGTTCCAATAATCTAAACCGCATTAACATAAAACCGTATCAGCAGCATGGCTGATACGGTGACGCGTACACTCTGCCTGGCTCAAGCAATGCTCAGGATTTCCGCTCCGAAACGGCGCGCGAAAACAATCGCGAAAGCCTTCAGCAGGTCGGGATCGGGAGAACGGAAGCGGAGCCGATACTGGTGCTCCCCATTGGGGTGCAGCCAAATGTCGTTGGATTCGCTCATCTGCCAGCGACACTCGTACGGCTCCCAAATGGCCTCAGAGCTCACCAGGAACAACATGCAGCGCAGTGCCAGAATCACATCCGCATCCGACACGTGGTCTCGAACTCGAAATTCCAACATTCCTCACCTCCAGGCACAGGAATATACACGATTTCCTTCAAAAAGTCAATCACAAAACCACACCCGACCGCATTTGGTCGGGTGTGGTTGATATGCATAAATCCGACTTATAAACTGTATTGCTCAAAGAACGGCCAGAAAATATTTACGTAGGCAACGGGGTAATTTTTTCCGTTTGCGTACTGATGTCCCATGCCATCCAGAATGAGCATCATGTATTCCGCGTCACCCTCACCACTCACCGGCTCGCTAAATGTATAGCTTGAAACCTTGCCGTTGACTTCGTACACGTAAGAATCTTCAAGATCGGCGAGTTCCAAGAACGGATTCACGACGGCTTTTTTGATTCCACTATCTTCATCCATAAGTGATTCGTCGGTTGCGAGTTCAGACACTCCAAGTGCTCGAGTTACACGATCATCAACCGAACCTATAGCTGTAATCATTGGACGTGCAATAAATGGAGCATCCGTATGATCATTTACATGCGTAATGTCTTCATACGACACATTGCCAGAACCACCAACCGCAAAAGCTGCAAAGGTGTCTGACATTTCAACTGCTAACCGAGACGTAAACTGAGCACCATTTGAGAAACCGGTTGCGTAGAATCGCTTTTCATCCACCGGATAATTCTCCTTCATGAAATCAACTATGTCCTGCGTGAAATCAACGTCATTATGCAGCACTTGATCAGGATAAGCTGGATCAAGCATATCGGTAATTTTATAATGGGTCCATTTCGTAAAATATACCGGTACATCCGATTTAATCTCACCGGAAGGCAAGGCCTTATCATCAATCAAATGATATTCAAGCGCAGTTGGGAATACCACTGTAATTCCCTCTTGATCCGCCTTCTCTTTCCAACCTGAGATGTGATAAAACTTTTCTCCGGTGCCACTTGTGCCGTGATACATAAACACGACCGGTGTTTCAACGTCAGCTTTCAAATTCTCTGGTCGATACACAATAAACTCACGCTCAACGCCATCAGACTCAATGTGATAGGTCTTTTTTCCATCAATCTCAGCGGCATCGAAATCCCCCTGACTATTACTGCTCACCGACGGCCTCGGGGTATGCTGCATTTGAAGTACCACTAAAGATACGGCCACACCCAGACCCATTAACAGCAAAAGTGAGACGAGAGCGATTTTCATAAAGGTATTATTCAATCAATAGTTTTCCATAAAAGTATAACCCCGAGTCGAAAAAAAGTAACAAAATTATGCGAAAACCTAATATTCTGAGGCTCTATACCGCCCATCACCACGCCTATACAACCATGATCAAGCTTGTCGGCCATAAAGCCATGCTCACCAAATATTTTCAACGTGTCGCATTCCCGGATAACGTTAGGATTCTTGACGTTGGCTGCGGTTCCGGAGCGCTCACGAAAGCAGTTTGCACTGTACTTGATCAGCAAAAAATACAAGCGGAATGTATCCAAGGCTTCGATTTCTCAGCCCCCGCCGTTCACGCCTACGCCACTTTTGCAGCTCAACATCCAGAACATCACATTGTCGTCACTCAATGCGACGTACGAATGATTGATAGCGGCCTATCATTACAATGGAAAAATTACGACTATATTCTATCATCCGGAATGCTTGAATACCTCGACAAAAGAGAGTTAGTTAATGCCCTAAAAACACTAGTGCATCGATTGCGTAGCAACGGAAAAATAATCATCTTCATCTCTCGAAGCACCTGGCTCAACAAGATCTTTTTAGAAAAAATCTGGAAGGCGAATACGTTTACAAAAACTGAGCTCAGAAACATTTTTCAAAGCGCTCAACTGACAATTCAACAACTTCAGCCCTTCAGAACGTGGGGCTATGTTATCGTAGCTGAAAAATCGCGAAAGTCAGTTGACTGAACGGTCTCGGAAATCATAAACTCTATCTAAAGAATCTTCTGAAAACATATGAAGTGTCCGGAATGCGACTACGACATGGGGATCAAGGCTACCAAGGTCACGAGAAGCAGTATTGGAAGAACGTACAATTGGACACAGTTTCACTGTAAACGTGATGACGTCTGGATAGAGCTTGAGGTTCCAAAAGAAAGTGAGGATTAGGGTGCAAAACCGGCCGAAAAGGCCGGTTTTATATTACCGGTTGTGAAACAAGGATAAGTAGCAAAAACCCACCAGCTTCCTGATATAATTATGTATGCGGAAAGAGTTTATGCGGAAACTGGCTGGGCGCAAATTTTTTGGAGCACTCATTGCAATAGGAATCTTTGCCACCGTACTAGGGTGGAATATTTTTGGCGTTAAGGGAGCAACCTATACTTGGGACAATGGTGGTGGTGACGGGCTTTGGAGCACGTGTACCAACTGGACGAGCAACACCTGCCCAGGAGCTTTTGACATTGCACGCTTCAGCCCAGGAACTTCAGATACAAGCTCAACCATCGATCCGGCCTTTGCTGGCTCAGTCAACGGAATCCTAGTGGAGGCTGGATTCACTGGAACCATTACCCAAAATAGAACTTTGGTAATTGATAGCGGTGGTATCGAAATGTACGGCGGAACATTGACCGGTAGCGCCGACAACATCACGAACGCCGGATCAATCTACCTTGAAAATGCCGTGCTCACCGCAACGAGCGGGACCATGACCGTGAACTCGATTCAATTAGCAACCGGGGGAACTTTCAATCACAACAACGGAACGGTTAAATTTACACCACAGTTTATTGGAGGTTTTTTTGCTACCACCGCTATTACCTTTAACAACGTCGAGATTGCAGCACAGAATAATGGCGTTGATATCATGGCTTCAAGTGGCGCTACAACCGCCATCGTACTTGGATCACTCACACTCACTGAAGGAAACATCGGAGCCGACCTAACACTCGACGCTCGCGGCACCATCACGCATACCGCTAACTTTGACGGTGGGCTCGGAACCATACTCGTATCTGCTGGCGCGGGTGATATTAACGCTGTAAGTGGGGGTGCATTCCCAGCTGTAACTTTGTCGACGGCACGAAATCTGATCATGACCGCAGGAACCGTGACCTTTGATGGCGCAGTCACCGTTGAGGATGGAGGAACATTCGACGGAAGCACGGGAACAACGCAAATCAGTGGATCTCTGGTTGTCTCAAGTGGGTCAACCTTTGGTGCGAGTACCGGCACAACTTTTGTCGGCAGTACAACCACAAGCTTCTTTGAAACCGACGCCTTCACCGTTGCCGCCGGAGCTACGTTCAATCCCAATGGTGGAACACTTGAAATCGGCAATCGTCGCAATTTAACTGTTGATGTCGATACGTCCTTAACTTTAGAAAATCTCAACATTGACACTTTCTCAGGCAGCTATGGCGTCACCATCACCACCGGAGATACCTTGGTGGTCGCTGGACAACTTTTGCTTGATGAAGGTTACGTTGACGGCGGCACCATTGAAGTTCAAGGAACATTTTCTCAACAAACAACTTTCGGAACCTTTACATCATGCGGCTCGACAATCATCCATGTAACCGCCGCCATCACCATCGCTCCACCGCTTAGTGACAGCGGCTCAATCTGTTTTACAGGTATAAATCTTGATAATGCTGGCGCGATCTATGACGATACCGGCGCTGGCAATACCGCGTATTTTGGTGGAAGCATCATCATCACTCAGGGCACATTTGAAGCCACAAGCGCAACCACCTACATGGCAATCGATGCTGATTTTGATTTAAATGGTGGCACGTTTCATGACAATGGAGGGTTATTTCAATTTGAGGGTGGTACGCAGTATATTTACGGTGGTCCAACCTTTACTGATCTCACCATCCTAAGCGATGACATCACCTTCGAATCAGGCACGACGTTGGTTGTAAACGGCTTTTTCGACATGTACAACACAGCGTCAATCATGACCGTTCACAGCAGTACTATTGGCGTTCAGGCGCTGATCGACTTTAACGGCACGACATACAGCCTTTATTCGCTTGACGTTCAGGACAACCAGTGGGTTAACGCCTCCCCTGCCAGCTGTGTTTATCAGTGTACGTCGTCCGGAAATAACACAAACTGGACTTTCATTAAAAACATCGTTGTCACCGACATCTCTGGATACACCACTGAAGCCGGGGGTACTGCAACATTTACCGTGGTCCTCGACCAAGGACCGGATGCCAACGTGACAATCGGTGTTTCAAGTTCTGATACATCTGAAGGCACCGTGTCCACCGCCCTGCTCACCTTCACAACGCTGAACTGGGCCACACCTCAAACCATTACCGTTACCGGAGTTGATGATCTGCTTGATGACGAAGGTGTTGATTACACAATCGTTCTAGCGGCAGCAACTTCTACAGACACTGCGTATAGCGGTGTAAATGCACGTGATATCAGCGTAAGAAACTTAGACAATGATAATGGCGCTGATAATGTTGATTTTGACTTCCCTACTCACTACATTGAACAAACAGCCGCAAAAACAGACCTCAACGGACAGGTGGCTCAACTTACTGAAGATGATTTTATTGCCACCAATCAACCGATCCCATTAGCCCTTGGCGGCACTGGCGATATCGTCTACAACACCGCCGATGATTCACTCTGGTTTGCTGGCGATAGTGGAGATATTTACGAGTACGTAATTGATACTGACACGCTCACATCACATGCCTCCGGAGGCTCATCAGCTGACAACTATTACGTCACCTATGATAACGAGCCTACACGAAGCCGAGTCTGGATGACGCATGCCTCTGACTCTGAAATCGTTGCATTTAATAACGATGGCAGTGTTTTTGGATCGTTTGCTACAAATGCGAATCCAAATAGGATTCTCTTTGTAAACGCAAATGACGCAAACGCCGCGAATGACAGCATTTGGTTAGGCAATCTTGATGGTACAGGCATTCAATCAGTGACAAAATATAACGCCGCAACCGGCGCCCCGTATATTACCGATCTCGCAACGAGTACGTTTCCGCTTACAGACGCAAACTTGGTAAACAACGTCGTTACTGCAATCACTTACGATACGAACAATGACGCGATCTGGATAACTACAAACAATGACTCTGGGGAAACCGTTCTCGTCGGTCTGAATCAGTCGACCGGCGCACCGCTTAATGGGTCGCTAGTAAACAGCACGTTCGTCATCTCGCCAATCAATCCTTCTGAAATCGAATACGATAGCGCCAATAACTATCTCTGGATCATGGGGGATCAAACCATATTGGCTATCGATCCAGAAACCGGTAACACACTCAGAATTTTTGAAAATCCAGGAGCGGCAGATCCAGACTTTATCAACAGCGGAATCATGGTCGATACCGTCAATAACATTCTCATCGTCAATGAGATCCATGGCAATATTTATCGCTATGATATTGCGGATGCCTATTTTACAACTACATACGCTTCTTCAGTTGGAGGTGGAGACGTTGTTTTTGACGCGGAAAATGATATCTGGGTGTTAGAAGCCGAAATACTTGAACCTGACAGCTTTGTCGGAATCGGAGCTTTTGCATTAGAGGAGGTTCGCTACGGCGTCACGCAGGATAACTATTACACCGTCATCACTGATACAGGCTCAGTAGTCGATTCTTCCGCCTGGACTGATCTTACTGATACAACCGTTACAGAAACTCTTGATTCTGGATTCATTTACTATTCCCTTGCCTTCGGCACAGGATCAACCTATAGCGTTTTCACGGGTGGCGCCTGGCGAGATATAGCCTCATCCTCAAACGCTATTCACGGCGGAACTGACGGCGTTTGGTACTACCGTGACAATGCCAGCTCCTGGACCGCCGCTTCATCAAATAACGCCCAAACCGCCCTTTCTCAAGCCGCGGCCGCAGGGGCAAACAACCAGATGTCTGGCACCGCAGTAAATGCTTTGACCGCTGGAAATCTGGTCTCCGCTGGAGGCTGGGATGCGGCAGATGATCAGGTTCGTGTTGGCGCGACCTTCTTCTCCACTGACTATAGAAATAACCCCGCCGTAGACAACTTTGCTTTCACGGCAACGGCCTCTGCAGTTCCGGGAATTACCGTTTCAGCAATCTCTGGAAATACAGCTGAGATCGGGACTACCGCAACCTTCACCGTAGTACTTAACACACAGCCGACCGCCGACGTAACCATTACCCTTTCAAGCGACGACTCATCCGAAGGCACGCTTTCAACTGCCAGCTTAACGTTTACTGATGCAAATTGGGATACCCCACAGACCGTTACGGTTACAGGTGTAGACGATTTCCTCGATGATGGAAATATCGCCTATCATGCGGTCCTCAATGCCGCCACTTCAGCCGACGGCGACTACAACGGTATCAACCCCAGTGATGTCAATATCACAAACGTTGATAACGATACTGCCGGCTTCACTGTCTCCGCCATCTCCGGACACACTACTGAATCGGGTGGCACCGCGACATTTACCGTGGTCCTTACCGCACAACCAACAAACGACGTCACTACCGGAATGACAAGCAACAATACCGATGAAGGTACAGTGAGCGCCGCTTCACTGACATTTACGAATGGCGATTGGGATACTCCGCAAACAGTCACCGTGACGGGCGTTGATGACGTTGTAATCGATGGGTCAGTTGGCTATACCATCGTGCTAGCTGCTGCGACCTCTGCCGACAGCGCCTTTAATGGCCTCAACCCTTCTGACGTGGCAGTGATCAACGATGACAACGATAGCCTCGGCGGTGGAGGTGGCGGATCGAGCACTCCTGACCCAATTCTTCCAATCAATACCAGTATCAACCTTGGTTCATGCTCAGCAACGCAAGTCATTTCAGTGACACTCCAGGGTACACACGTTGATGAGTATCTCTTGAGCGAAGATCCTGATTTTGTCGCCACAAGTTGGCTCACATTCACTCCGGACGTTCTTGGAGAAGATATCATGACGGTTTCATTTACCGTGAGCTCAGGTGATGGCGTCAAAACCCTCTATGCCAAATTCCGCAGCAGTACACTTGATCAGTCCGCCGTTGAATCCGACACCATCACGCTTGATGCCGCGAATGCCTGCGCCGATATTCCGCCTGAAGAACCACCGGTAGAAGAGGAACCGACCACCCCTCCAGAAGAAGAGCCGACACCCGTGGAACCCCCGGTCATTCCCAAGGTTTCAAACGCAACCATGAGCATCGCGACCGCGCTTTGTTCCGCCGCACCCATCATCCCAGAACCAACCATCCCCGTCCCTGCCGTGCCGATTGTGTCTACACCTATTCCGGTCGCAAGCTCGGAAACAGCAGTCCCAACTATTCCAATGCCGGAACCGGAAGAAATCCCTGCAGAACCCGAGCTCCCAATCTCCCCAGAACCAGAAACTCCTTCAACGACTCCTAAGCCCACAACTCCAACTACTCCCCCAACAAAACCAAGCACCACTTCACCGAACCCGATCGTCGATAGCGCTAGAATTGAAACTGTCCTCAAAACATTCAGCTTCCCGGTAGGTGTAGGCTTGGCAACCGGAGCTCTGACCCTGCTTGCGACCAGCTTCAACCTCTTCACCTATCTCTGGTATCTCTTCACATCCCCCATCCTCTTGTTTGGCAAAAAACGCCGCGAAGCCTACGGATTACTCTATAATTCTGTCACAAAAGTCCCGATTGGACTTGGTACAGTCCGAGCCTTTGACGCAGAGAATAACAAACTCCTCAAAACCCTTGTCAGCAGCCCAGAAGGCAAGTTCTTCTTCTCAGCCAAGCCAGGAACATACAAACTCCAGGCGCTTAAGAACGGTTTCTCCTTCCCTAGCCTCTTCCTTGCCAATGCTACGGATGATGGACTTCACCCAAATGTGTACCATGGAGACATGGTTACAGTGACACCTGAAAATCCATTTGTAGATGCACACATCCCGCTTGACCCAACCGACGCTCCAAGTCACCACGCACCAATAAAATTCAAAGCAAAGAAACTCTTACGAGCTTTGCAATACGGTATTGGCAGCCTTGGACTGATCGCCTCCATCGTTGCGCTAGCACTGACGCCAAGCATCGCCGCCGGAATACTCGTAGGCCTTCAAGTAATCGTTATGGCCCTTATCCTGCGCCTTGCAAAAGCACAGAAGCCTAAGCAGCTTGGACGAGTCCACGATGCAAAAACGGGTCGACCACTAAATAATGTCATCGTCCGACTCTTCGAACCTCAGTACAATAAACTCATCGAAACCGCAGTTACGAATAGCACCGGACAATACTGGTTTATCCTTGGTCCAAACGAGTACTACCTGAGCTACAGCAAGCCAGGATATAAAGAAAAGATCGTAAAGCCAGTCGACACTCGTAAAGCAAAGGAACTCAGTGTTTACTCCCCCACTGTTGATCTCGAAGCTGAAACCTAATCACATGCAAATCCATAACCCGCAAAAAGTAACTAAGTCTCAGGCAAGCTTAATTGCCTGGGGCTTAGCATTTGCGCTGCTTGGGTGTGTATGGGCTGGAACACCAAATATCACGTTCGCCGCTCAAAATCTGGTCGCGAACTCGCGTGATATTCAGATTACACTGCAAGGTTCAAATATTACCGAATACTTAATCGCTGAAACACCAAATTTCCTCAATACCTCATGGACGATATTCATTCCCGACGCTAGCCTTGGACTTGGTCCGGATGGTGAAAATATTGATGTCATGCACGTACCATTTACGTTAAGCGAGGGAGACGGCGAAAAGATCGTCTACATTAAATATCGAAACGTTGAAGGCGCGCAGTCTGAAGTCATGACAACGACGATTTCGCTCACTGAAGTGAATAGTTGCGTTGAAAATCCCGAGGCCGTCACCGGCTGTGAAGGCCTCCCACTCATTCAGATGTCGGCCGCAGATCAAGCCAAGTACAGATTAGGCGTTTCTCCAATGACGGGAGACTTTGTTCCAACGAACCTGATCAATCCCGGAGATTATATTCGTGGCAGCGACAACACCACCGTGTACTGCGTCACAAGCCAGAGAACGCGCCGTCCATTCATGGATGAAACTACATATTTTACCCAAAAATCTGCCTTCGCGCCGGTAAAGTGGGTTGAGTCAGCAACCTTAAGTGACTTCCCCCTCGACCCCCCAATGCTTCCGCATCAAGATGTTGTCTTCCTGAAGTTTGAAAGCGATGAGAACGTGTACTACTTCGTGCAGGACCCACTCGACCCAGCAAAGGGAATTCTGCACTGGGTGTCCACTGAAGAGCTTGCCGCCTACATCGCAGGACCAAATTGGGCAGATTACGTAATTGACCTAAATCCAACACTCACTGAACGTTTCGTGTTCTCAGCGCCGTTCATTACGGTGGATGACGTTCTCGCGGCGCACATCAATGTCTCAACCTTCCGCGCACGCGAACTCCTCAATGAACAGTCAGCGAGCACCGCTGATTCAGGCGTTCAAAGTTCACTCCTTGAACAGGGCCAAGAGCTTTTACGTGCCGCCGGAAACTTTTTTAAAGACAAATATCGTCAACTCACAGCGAGTATCCTCAAATAACAAAACGCCCTGGTCTCTGACCAGGGCGTACGTTTTTTTTAACGGGCCGTTCACCAACCCGCCGCTTCAACGAACCTGATGTTCGCCAAGCAAGCTTCCCGGCTCACGTCCTTCTGCTGCGCACAAGCGCGCTCCGGATCGTAAGCCCACCTGGAGCTCACGTAGATCCACACGATCGGCATGATCACGATCCCAATCACGATTCCTGCCACCAAACGACGCATAACACCTCCCCGAAAAAAACTACCATTTTTCTAAAAGATTTACAAATTCAAGCTCATCGTGATGAAGGCCCGAATAACGTCGGCGCGCCTGACGAAGCGAGTGCGAAAAATGTAAATCCCCGGATACATACAGCTCAAAAAGTTTTGGGTGAATGTAGCATTTTCGACACACCGCCGCAGTATTTCCAAGCGCCGTAGCCGCAACCTTAACAGCGCGATTCACCTCGCGTTTTCTTGCTGGTAACGTATCTGGAAGCGGGGTATGTGCTAACGCATGCGCCGCGAGCACGCTCCCGTGCCAGGTTCGAAAATCTTTAGCGGTAATTTCAAGTTCAGTCAGTGTTTGTAAGTACGTATTCACGTCTTCTGATCGGACTTGGTGAATATCGCCACGATCATCTTCAAACGCAAAGAGTTCTTGGCCAGGCAAATCCTGACACGCAGCCACAATCTTACGAATGCGCGGATCCTCAAGTGGCACATCATGGGCTACACCGCTTTTCCCGCGAAATACCAAATGCATACGCACTCCCTTGCCTCGTAAATGACGGTGCAAGAGTGTGGTCAGTCCGTACGAATGATTTTCGCGAGCATACTCCTCATTCCCAATACGAACATAGGTGGTATCGAGCAGCCTTACAACAGCTGCGATCACCTTTTCTTTGGGCATACCGCGTAAACGCAAATCGCGCGCAACGTGCCGACGAATTTTTCCGATTACAAGCGCGAAGGGCAAAAGATGCTCAAACTTGGTTGCGTCCCGGTGCGCATTCCATGCCGGATGATAAAAATACTGTTTTCTTCCCCGATGGTCTTTTGCGGTTGCCTGAAGATGGCCGAGCACATCCGCACTAATCCAAACTGCAGTGTAAGCAGGAGGAATACCGATACTCTCACAGCGTTTTAAAATTCTGGAATTTGTAATAACACGGTCACGAAGATCAAAGAATACAAAACGTTCGCCTACGCGTTTACGTGTGAATCCAGGAACATCATCATGCGTATGATGCAAGCGCACTTTTGTCATAAAACTCTCCCCATTGTACCTGATGAACTATACTCGCCGGAGAAATGCCCAACCAAAATAACTGAGTAAAATAAAACCGATCAAACTTGGCAAGACAAAACTGAAACCCAAAACAATTCCAGACCAAAAAGCCACAGAAAAGACACCACTTATCGCCACCAAGCGCGTATCTAGGCCTGGTAGCCACTTCTGAACCACATACACCCCAAGGCTTCCTGAAAGACACCAACCAAGGTAATTACTGAGTGGCACCGCGTAATAGATTCCACCGTGCGTCCAAGTCCAAAACCCCAGAGCCACAGCGCCTGGGTCAAGGATCGCATCCATAGCCACAAGCAACAGTACTGCGATTACACCCGTCCCGAGCCAAGACCGATGCAAACGTCGTGCGGCAATAACGGCCGTCAGTACAAGCGGTGGCCATGCCAGCGTCAGTGTCCACGGTACAACTCCAAAGAGCCGATAACCCAGGGCTCCATGGTACGCAAAACTGCCGTATGGGATGCCAGTTTTAATCGCAGCGGTCTCAATCGCAAGACCAAGGCACGCTAAACCAAAATAGGCCAATACTCCGCGCCAACGATAAGCTTGAAATAAACCTACAACTGCGGGGGCGGCCAAAATAAGCATTCCAACGCCAGAAACAAATGGTTGCGCAGGCTCCACCTGAGACACCACAAACCCAAATCCTAAAAAGATACACAAACCAGTGCCTACAACCGTAAAAAGTGACCACACGCCTTGTTTTTGTGCAAATTCAGCTATACTGTCGAACATATGTTCATGTTTTTGAAAACCTCTCGTCCTCGTTTCTGGATTTATTTACTTGGACCTTTTGCGGTAGGTGCAGCAGCAGCCACTCATGAGCTGACACAGGCACCTCAGCTTGCCGCCATTCTTTTAGGTCTTTTCTTTGCATATCCTGCCAATCTTTTCATCTACGGAATTAACGATGTTTTCGATTTTGAAACTGACAAACAAAATGAGAAAAAACTTGGCTACGAGCAAGTACTCGAACCCAGACAGCATACCAAGATTTTGACTACAATCGCCGTGGCATGCCTGCCCTGGCTTGTACTTATTCCATTTCTTCCGTTGGCAGCCATCATCTCAACAGGAGCATGTTTATTTTTGGGGTTCATCTACTCCGCGCCACCAATTCGCGCCAAAATTCACCCTGGCCTTGATTCACTCACAAACATTCTCTACATCATGCCTGGCCTTGCGGGCTTCTATGCCTTTGGCGGTATACAACCACCCATCTTCCTTGTGGGAGCAGCTATGCTTTGGTCTATGGCAATGCACGCCTACTCCGCAGTACCTGACATTGAAGCCGATACCCAGGCGAAGTTTCAAACGATTGCCACAATCCTTGGCGGTTACGGAACCCTCGTTTTGTGCGCCATCTTCTATCTCACCGCTGGAACACTTCTTGGTCTCACCTCCCCGCTTGTTGGAGCTATCGGAGCAGGTGTCTACGGAAGCCTCATGATTATCTCGATTATCGCTTACAAACGCGGATCAATTCTCAGTGTGTACAAAGCCTTCCCGTACATCAATACACTCATGGGGGCATGGCTGTTTTTCGTCGCCCTACTTCAGTGAAGTGAGCGGCTTACCCGAAGCATCACCAACCAAACGCTTGTAAACGAGCTCAGCGCTCACCAGACACATCGGCATACCAATACCTGGATTTGTATTTCCTCCTACGAAATACAGATTTTTTACTTTTTTACTATACGTATTTGGGCGGAAAATCGCCGTCTGCCACAGTGTGTGGGACAACCCAAGGCCGCTCCCACGATAACTGTTATAACGCTCGGAAAAGTCGTCCAAACAGAATCTCCGCTTCACCACAATCGCGTCTTTGAGACCGCTTAGCCCCATGCTCGTCTCCATGGTTTCAAGCATTTTGCTTTCGTACGCATCGAGCTCCTTTTCCGTCAGATGCATTCCGGAAGCAATCGGCACTAATAAAAACATGTTCTCAGACCCCTCTGGGGCTACGCCGGAATCAGTTTTGCTTGGGGCGCAAACGTAGAATGATGGATCTGTAGGTAATTGCGGATGAGTGAAAATTTCATCAAAATTCTGATCCCAATCTTGTGAGAAGACTAAATTATGGTGCGTGATACTTGAAAATTTCTTGTTCAAACCAAGGTACAGAATAAATGCCGATGGCGACATGACGCGTTTATCCCAGTATTTTTCCGTGCGCTCCCGGTCCGCAGGGGCAAGTAACTGTGTGTCCGTGTGGTGGAGATCCGCATTTGAAACCACGACATCGGCAGCAAGCTCAGTTCCATCTGCCAATTTCACTCCAGTCGCGACACCATCCTTGGTGATGATTTGCGCAACCGCTGAACCAGTCTTAAAGGTTACCCCATATTTGGTGCCAAGCTTCACAATTGCTTGAATAACACTTCCAATTCCGCCCATCGGGTAAAACACACCCTGCCCAAGATCGACGTGCGAGAGCATGGAATAAAGTGCCGGTGCATTTTTTGGAGAGTTTCCAAGAAACAGCAGCGTGTGCTGCAACATTTTTTGAACGTCCGTGTCCTTAAAATAGGTCTTAACGTATGAACTCATGGACGAAAACACGGATAATCGCCAACCCTCGAGCAAGAATTCACGCGTCAAGAAATCAGAGAAGTGATCATAATTTTTGTAAATAAATTGACCGACCCCAATTTCATACTTCCGCTTAGCAGCCACCAGGTATTTGCGCAGTGACTCCCCCGCCCCAGGTTCAAGGCTTTCAAAGGTAGCTGCATCGCGCGCCACGTCTGAATATAAATCAACCACCTTATGTTTGTCTTTGAAAAAAACTCTATAAGACGGGGCAAGCCGCGTAAGCCGCAAATGATCCTCAACCCGTTCACCAAGTAGCTTGAAAAAATGCTCAAAGACATCAGGCATCAAATACCAAGACGGCCCCATATCAAAGGTAAACCCTGCCTCGTGAAACACACTCGCACGGCCACCCAAAGATTCATTCTTTTCGAGAACAGTTACTTCATGACCAGATTTTGCAAGCATAGCAGCCAAACCGAGGCCGCCAAAACCCGAACCGATGATTATAACCCGCGTTTTTGCGCTTTCCATACGTGCAAGGTTAACCACAATTTTTCTAAACGTCCGGTGCGACGGCGACTGGTAAAGACATCGTAGTCAGCAGCTTCAATCTTATCAAGAATAGCGGCATACAGGGCGCTCGCCAAGCGTACTGCAAATTGTCCATCAGCATCTAAGTAATGAATACCTCTGTTGGCGGCGTCATACAGCTGTCGCGCCCGAGCAATTTCAAATCTCATCAATTCTCGAAATTCCGGGCTCACTGTGTTTGATCGTAAGTGATCATTCGTAACTCCAAAGCGTTCCAGATCCTCAACCGGCAAATACACGCGACCACGTGTTTCAAGATCTTCCCGGATATCGCGGAGGAAATTGGTCAGCTGCATAGCCTCGCCAAGAGCTTTGGCATGCGAAAGTGCAGCTGGATCTGAAAAGCCAATAATATGACTCATCATGAGACCAACAACTGCTGCTGAGCCATACATATACCCCTCAAGATCCGCATACGCAGCATAGGAACTCACGCTTAAATCTTGTTCCATGGCTGCAAGAAAAGCATCTCCGTAGTCACTTGGGATGTTAAATTGCGCGAACACCGTAGCCGCGGCCCGCAAAACAGGGGTGTCATCTCGCTCCCCCCTTACATGTTCATGCCAGCAGCTACGCCACTCGGAGAGTCGACGTAATTTGTCTTCGCGGTTATCAGTTCCAACATCAACGATATCATCAGGGGTGCGAAAAAAAGCATAGAGGACTGCTGTAGCATCACGTTTTTGCTCAGGAAAAAATCGAGTTGCAAAAGCATAACTTACCCCGTGCTTTTTCATGATGGCACGGCACAGAGCAATGTCTTCCTGCGAAAGTTGAGGCTGAGCGGTCATGTGGATCGGTTACGAAGGAGTGTAAGTAAGGCCACGAATGCCACCTTCACTTCTTCAGAAAAAACTGACTGTTCAATAGCACGTTCAGCATCCCGTAGTAACGTTTCAATACGTACCTCCACAGCTGCTACCGCACCGCACTGACGCATCACATCGCGGAGCTCAAAAACTTGATCATCGCTCGCTTTGCCCTGCATAACGCATTGTAATAATGCCTGCTGTATCTCATCTCCATGCTCGGCAACATGTGCGGTAAGTAGGGTCTGCTGACCGTCACGGATATCAGATAGAACTGGCTTTCCGAGCATCTCCTCAGTACCAATCACGTCGAGCAAATCGTCCTGTAACTGAAATGCAATACCGATCAGCATACCAATCCGTTCGGCGTCCTGATACGCCTGCGTATTGGACACACCGGCGAGTCGTAAGCCCAGAGTAAATGGCCGTACGAAGGAATAGCTGGCGGTCTTCAAGTACATCTTTCGTTCCAAAAGCTCAGCGTCATGCTCCGGACGCGTCATGGTATCCACGTCAATCATCTGACCAGCAATCACCTCATCAATCATTTGATAAAACTCCTTCATGACACCTTCAGCAGTACTCACGCCCTGAACAGAATGAACAAGCGTTTCGAGACTATACGCATGCAATAAATCACCGAGGAGAATCGCCTGGCCACGAGCAATGTGCGCCAAATCGCCGTGTCGGTGCGCAGATTCGAGAGCTAAAAGCGTGTAATGTTCAATTGTTGGCACGCCACGGCGCACCTTAGCTTTATCAATAACGTCGTCGTGAATCAGACAAAAGGCATGAAAAAACTCCAAGCTCACTCCAAGTGCAACGATGCGGTCATGGTCCTGAGGCGCTCCGCCACCAGCCATGAATCCAATATAAGCCAGATAAGGGCGTAAACGCTTACCGCCAGCTAAAATCTGCTGCGTATGAAGCGCGAGATCATTTAAAAATGTGTCGTGTGTTAAATTGAGAAATACCTGCAGTCTTTCCGCTAACTTTGGGCTAAAAATTGGCTCGAACTGCTGTTTGTAAGCCATGAAATCCATAACGAACGTCAGTGTATCCAATTCAACTCTTTTCGTCTATCATGCCCACATATGACGATTGACATTATCTTCACCATCGCAACCCTTTTCTGCGTTCTCCTTACATGCATCCCAACGCTTCCGGGTGTCCCCATGCTCTTTGGTACAATATTCATTTACGCGCTCATCACAAATTTCAGCACACTTGGGCTCATGCCGCTCATTATATTTGGCATCCTGGCGCTATTATCATTATTTATTGATTACTCGTCCGGCCTTATTGGCGCCAAGCTTGGAGGTGCAAATAAAAAGTCGCTACTGTTTGGAATTATTGGACTCTTCATTGGCATGCTTATTTTCCCACCTTTTGGCGCGTTCCTTGGTCTATTTATGGGCGTGTTCGTTGCAGAACTCTTACAATTTCATGACCACATAAAAGCCCTACGCGCCGCCTCTTTCTCAGTCATCACTACCGCCCTTGGAGCAATTGGGAACGTATTCATCGCCGTAGGAATGTACGTTGCCTTCCTCATTCTCATCTTCTAACACCAGACCTCCGTCAACCGTAGCGACTGTGGGTAATTCTCAGAAATTCGCCTTTGTTCTGCTATGATGAACACAAAATTTTAATCCTTTTTGTGTTGCTATGAATTCACTCAGGTTGAGTACCCTTTCAGCCATGCGCGCCGTGCTGCTGTTTGGCTTTGCAGCAGTCACGTTCTTCGCCTTTAATCATCAAGCATTCGCAGCAAACACAATCAGCGATAAATACTACCAAGACACCGACGGTAACGGAACTGTTAACCGTGTTCGTTGGCAAATGGATGAAAACGTTACCGCCTGTACCTATGAAGCCGGCGACTGGACGGTGAATACTGCTAGCGAGATGAACTGGGTGATCACCGGCATCTCCTGCACGGGAAGCAATGCTTTTCTCGATATTACTATCACATCAGACACAAACGAGACCGGATCGGTAACCCCACCAGTCATCAGCTACGCTAATGCCGGGACCGCCGGGAGTGTCGCGCCATGACCGCAAAATCCAACCAAACCATCACAGATGCAGCGGCGCCAACAATCGTAAGTACAACACCAACAAGCGCCGGCGTTGGAGTTTCTATTAACACAGATCTAGTGATTGCGTTCTCGGAACGAATGGATGCTACTTTTGATGAGGGCACTGAATTTGCCGTCTCCCCTGACCCCGGATCATTCACAACCACCTGGGCTGTAGATGAAATGACCGTAACCCTAAGCTTTGCAAATATGCTTTGCGGTCATACATATTCAGTAACAACCGATGAAGCCGAAATTATTGCGTCAACAGGTACGGTCACTACGCTTGTCACAACCGGGCCACAAGATGGAGATTGGACCTTCACCACTGCAGCTTGCGGATCAAACTCATCAACGCCCGCGAGCGTATCTTCGTTTAGCTACGATGGCGCAGTCTGCTCACTTGAAAATACCCATTCATTTAGCGTCACTGGTTCAAACATCGATGCCTACCTTGCGTCTGACAACCAGTATTTTTCTGATGCAGAATGGGTAAGTAATGACGTTGAGGGCTCTGACAGTTTTAATGTCACTTTCGATGACAGCGCTGACACCGCCTACTTCGCCCTTCGCAGCGATACCGGAGCAGTGACCAACGTCTACTCTTTCGATCTCACCGATTGGTCAAATATCTGTAACGCCTCTGACGATAGCAATGACAGTGGATCTGATGACAGTGCAGACGACAATAGTGAAGATATCCCAAGCGATGACTCTTCGTCAGATGACAGCAGCGATATCGTTCCTGTTGCCGGAGTAAATCCTGGAGATGTCATTCATAGCTCAACCTCAACCGCCGTTTATTACGTCACTTCTACCTACACCCGCCGCGTTTTCATCAATGAGCAAACCTACTTCACCTGGTTCGATTCATTTGACGGTGTTAAAGAAGTAAGCGCTAGCACCATGTCCGCCCTCCCACTCGATGGCAGCATGTTGCCAAAAGCTGGTGTGGTGCTTGTAAAAATTCAGTCCTCACCTGTTGTCTATTTCCTTGACGACAGTAGTGACGAATTCTCTCCAGAGCTCCGCGAGATCGGCGATGAGGCTACTGCAATCGATCTCTTTGGTAGCAACTGGGCAGACTACGTGATTGACATTGAGCCAACTTTCTTCACCAAATTTGATTCCGGTCTTGAGGTAGATGCTTCCGAAGACCTTGGTATCGACGTGAATGACATGAAGGAGCGCGAAAGCCTCCATGACTAAATAAAAGCAGCAAAGAATACCGGGCAATACGCCCGGTATTCTTTTTATTGGGTTTCTGCTATACTTTTAGCCCATGAAGCCCCCTCAACACACGCTCCTCGCCCTATTTGCAAGTACTGCAATAATGACCCTTTTTCTGATGGGCTATATTATGTTTTGGATAGCCACAAAATAACCTATGAAGATCCAAGAACTTGGCCACGTCGTACTCTTTGTAAGTAATCTTGAACGGTCAGCCGATTTTTACAAACTCACCCTTGGTTTTCAAGAAATTACACGCCAACCAGGCCTTGCCGTATTTTCCGCCGGTCGCACTCATCATGAACTTCTCCTCATCGAGGTGGGCGGCAACCCGAACGCGAACAGATCAGCCAAGCCAGGCCTCTACCATATCGGTTTTAAAATTGGGAACTCTCCCGAAGACGCGAAAGCGGTGTACGGAGAGCTGCTCGCAAAAGGGGTAACAATTGTTGGTACCGGTGACCACACCGTCACGCACAGCATTTACATCCTTGATCCTGACGGCAATGAGCTCGAACTCTATGCCGATGTTTCAGATATCTGGAAAACAGACCCCTACGCTGTCATGAACCCCGTGAGGCCTCTTGATCTTCAAGCCTAACGGTCCGTATGGAACCAGACCGATTACGTTTTGCCGCCGATCAATGCCCCCTACCCAATTCAGGCATTCCTTCACTGCATCACACAAAGTGGTATGCCAACGGTCACTATCCGCACAATCGCATTCGTTACGACCATGACGGCCAAACTATCACCGTGTTTGAGAATCGCTTCATAAGCTGGCACCGCTCTTTCACAGCCACTACCCCGCAACCCGCAACCAACCCCGGCTACATTGCAATTCACGAATGGATACCAAAATATCAGCTTAAAAACACATCGGGCTGGTTTCGGTTTGGACGTGAATACACAGTCGCCTACGCCACACTCCACCCCAACTATCGAAATGATTGGCGTCAACAAGCAAAACGACACTTCAAAGCATTTCTGCGCTCTGGCTGTACATTAAGAAATGGCAGCAAGGCTGACGTCGAACTCCTCTATAAAACCTCTCAAGTACCCAAAAGTCTTCAGGAAGCTATGTTGAAAGTTCTTGATCGTCAACTTTTAGCACATCCTGAAACTATCGATATTTTGGTTGCAGAAAAGAACCAGATCCCCGTTGCCTGTCTCGTGTCCGGGAATTGCGATGAGGCGAAAATGAGCGAATATATTATTGGTGCCTTTCACCCAAACTACAAAAAAGATAATCCGATGGTTGGACTCGTCGATTGGTGGTATCAAAGATCAATCACCCGCGGGTATGCCACGCTCACATTTGGGCACATGGAACCAAAGACAACCAAAGGACCCTTGTCTGGAAATGGGTATTCATTCTTCAAGACACATTTCAACGTTACGCGAATGTGGTTTCCAAAAAATCATTGGCGTATCCGCTTAAATCACAAGAGGCCTACCACAACCTGAATTTTGAGGCTAAACTATTCAAGCTCAGTTATTATTCTTGATCGGATTTTATGAATCACAAATTTTTTGCAGCTGCCGCCTTGGTCGTACTGCTAGGTACGGGTTGTGCACAGGGAGTTGAGGAAGTTTCCAATAATAGCAACACTCCAACAGACGACAATTCAGCCACAAACATCGCTGTCGGTGAACCAAATCCAAATAACGAAGATGTCAAAACGGATGATGTTGTAAAAACCGATGACGCCAATATTAAAACCTTCACCGTGACTGGAGAAAACTTCTCCTTTGAACCAAGTACGCTCACCGTAAAAAAGGGCGATACTGTCCGTATCATTTTCAAAAATGAGGACGGTTTTCATGATTTAAAAATTGACGAACTCAACGTAGCCACCAAGCAAATTCAGGGTGGCGCAGAAGAAACTGTGGAATTTGTCGCTGATAAAGCTGGAACCTTTGAGTACTACTGTTCCGTTGGAAAGCATCGTGACATGGGTATGAAAGGAACAATCACCGTGACTGAATAAATCCCGTACATAAAACACCCTAGGTCAATCGACCTAGGGTGTTTTATAACAGGCTATTTAGGCCTGAGCTGGGGCCTCCGGTGCTACTGTCTCCTCGGCAGGAGTGACAGGAGTTTCCGAAGTGTGGGTAGGCTCTGGAACTACTGGTGCTGCTTGCGTATCTTCGCCGTCGTACATATTGTATATGCGTAAAGAATCAGACGGGCGCCCTCCCACGAGGACAAGGGTATCCTACGTCGCTCAAGTGAAAACGTCAATATGATTTCGGCTAAAATTATTGAAAAAGAACTCATTTCACTTCGTGACGCTGATCGATCTGAAAAAAGTAAACGTTATTTTAAGACTGGTCCCGGAGAATATGCTGAAGGAGACATTTTTCTTGGTATTCCTGTTCCGATCTTAAGAAACTACGCCAAAAAATGGTATACACTCCCCCGGTCAGAGATCATCAAGCTACTTCATTCCCCACTTCACGAATTACGTTTTATCGCCCTCTGCATTGCAATACAACAATTCAAGCGTGGAGATGACAAAATTCGCAAAAACATCGTAAATCTCTACCTTGCCTCGCTCAAAAAATTCATCAATAACTGGGACCTTGTCGATCTTTCAGCGGCAAATATTCTCGGCGCCTACTATACGAACGCTTCAAAACAACAACTCATCAAATTAGCGAGATCATCATCTCTCTGGGAAAAACGGGCGGCAATCATTGCTACGCATTACTACATCAAATCAGGCTCAAGCGATACCGCGCTCCTTATTGCCACCATTCTCCTACAGGATAAACACGATCTCATTCACAAAGCAGTAGGTTGGACATTGCGGGAAGTTGGAAAATCGTGTTCTATGGAGGTGGAACGGGAGTTCCTTGAACTACACATTAAGCTCATCCCAAGAACGACGCTCCGCTACGCCATAGAACGCTTCCCCACCCAAGAACGACGCTATTTACTCAATCGTTAATCGTAATATATGGATTACGCCTCACTCAAAAACCATGACACACTTCAAGCCACAGCCGCAGCTCTCGAAGGTCGCAACATTCATACCCAAATCGTGAACTCAAAGGCTGAGGCCATGGCCACGATTAAAGCGCTCATTCCAGACGGAGCAGAAGTCACCACAGGAAGCTCTACAACCCTAGACCAAATCGGTTTTGTTGATCTTCTCAAATCTGGAGATCATCCTTGGAAAAATCTTAAGGAGGCCATTGTTGCAGAAACGGACACCGCTAAACAGGCGGAACTACGCCGCCAGAGCTCACTCGCAGAATACTTCCTTGGAAGTGTCCACGCTATCACTGAAGACGGCGTCGTCGTAATTGCATCTGCCTCCGGAAGCCAACTGGCGCCATACGCATTTACAAGCCAAAACGTTATTTGGGTAGTTGGTGCGCAAAAAATTGTGCCAAACCTCGACGAAGCCATGAAACGCGTTCGCGAATACGTCTTCCCGCTTGAAGATGCACGCATGAAATCAACCGGAGCTCCTGGAAGTGTGTTTGGAAAATGGCTAATCTTTGAGCGCGAGGTTATGCCTCGCAAGATCCACCTTATCCTCGTCAACGAGGCACTTGGGTTCTAAAAGCGGTATACTAACTCTATTCACTTCTTAAACTGAAGTTTTATGCGAGGTCGCTTTGGGAGACGTGGCGTTGTAGTTAGACCAGTCATGATGGCGCCTATGGGAAGGCGTCGACGCAGAATTGGCCCCCTTGGCCTTATCCCGGTACTCATCGCCCTCGGCGTACTTGCCTATTTCATCATGAAAAACATGAGTTAATATATACGACCCACCGAGGTGGGTCGTATATATTTATAAGCCCTCTGGTGTACTCGCAAAATGAAAGGTTGCGTACACTCTGTAGGTAGAGGCATCTGTACGTTCAAAGTAGAACCCTGCTCCTGCCCGATTCCAATCAGCATCTACCACATTTTGGAAGTGCATACCGTTGTATGACTCCTCGGCCATAAACATCGTCATGGCCTGAGTTAAAATCTGTTCCATACCCTGCTCCCCGTCCTGGACATATACAAGTGCCAGATTCTCTCCAAAGTCGTTCGCTGGATACTGGAAACCTTGAACCCAGGCTAAAAGACTTTCTCCGTAAGGACGTGTATGGGTAAAGACATCGCGCTCGCCCATGTAAGCCGACCAATTTGCTGAGGTGTCAAGCAATACTTGATCAGATGTGAGCAGGTTGAGACCACGCGATGCCCGTTCAGCATTCAAAAGCGCCAACCAATCCGCATTCAACTGAATAGGATCAAAACTCGAAGGCAACTCACCGTCTTGATACTGACTCGGCGATATCGTCTCGTCCCGTACACCAAGCACTGTAGGCGTATAAGCAAGATCACCAACGGTGATTGTAGCTAAATCTGCATCAGTAATACCAAGGCTATGCAAGCGCATAACCGCATAAGCCGCCTCACCGTTCTCTAAATAGTAAATCTGTCCGCCGGGATGGATATAGTAAGCCTCGCCGTGCATCTCGACCCGTAAAATAATCCTCCCCCGAAGTCGTTCAGAGAGTTCCTCATCACCCGCTTGTAAACGCGCATAATCAACCTCTGAAATTCCCAGACCAAACGTGCGCATCATCTCATACGCCGTCGCTCCATCCTTCATGTAGTACCGAAAGTTCGAAAGTGGCTCAACATACCATGCCTCCCCATGAGCTTCTACCTGCAAAAGAATATATCCCTCAGTCCGATCTTTTACTGTAGCACCAAAAACCGGTGATCCTGAAATTCCAAATCCGCACACAAGCATCAAACACAGAGCACTTAGGCTTTGCTTAGGCTTCATAGTGAAGCTATGGTAACAAAACCTTACCCCCGTCGCAAATATCGTCAGACACTTAAGCTTTGCTATACTATAGACAGTGTCACCTATGTTGGGCTATCGGCGCTTCACTAACGACAAACTACGCATCTTCCTTGGCTTAGGAGCCTTGTTCGTAACGACGGCGTTCATTGTCATTGGCGTACAAAAACACGCTGCTCAAAATCAGGATGCAAAACGGCTCGCAGATATTCGCAGTCTTTTAAACGCAGCCAAAAACCAACAAGTAGACAATGGGGGGAATTATTTGGAAAATATCAAAAATACTGCCCCGGGAGTTCTTTATCTCATAGGTACATCCTCAGAGGACTGCGTTCGGTCTTGTATAGGCCTCCAGACCAATTCAGCCTGTCTTGATCTCTCTGCCTTGAGCAGTACCGGCTACCTGCAGGAAATTCCATTCGATCCTGCGCACGGTGACCCTCGTCAAACAGGTTATTATCTCATCCGCAAAGCAACCGGGGAATTAGAAATTGGAGCCTGTCAATCGAGTAGTGAACAAATACTTTCTGTCTCCCGCTAGATTGCATGAAAGCCTCTAAGTCAACAACTCGTAACTGCAAAAACCCCCTCTCTAGGCGTTTTCTTCAGGCACTCAAAAACCATTTCATCCCCCACACTGGTAATAATCATGTACCGCATGTTTTGCATCACCGAGCACTGTTTGGCTACAGCATCATCTTAATCGCCTTAAAGGTACTCGTTGTTGCGGCTGGCATTACACTCCCTGGCTACAGCCTATTTTCAAGCGCAATAACACCTGCAAACATTATCTCACTCACCAATGAAACTCGAAGCAGCCTAGAGCTCCCTGCACTCACCACCGACCCTAAACTCATGCAGGCGGCCCAAGCAAAAGCCGAAGACATGTTCTTGAATGGCTATTTTGCTCATACAAGCCCCTCAGGAGTCACCCCCTGGTATTGGTTTAAAACCTACGGATACGACTATCGCTCGGCCGGGGAGAATCTTGCCGCTCATTTTACCGAAGCAGAGGATGTTGAGGCAGGTTGGATGGCAAGTCCTACACACCGAGACAACATTGTAAGCGACCGCTACACAGAAATTGGTGTAGGAGTAGCCCAAGGCGTGTATGACGGCTATCAAACAACATTCGTGGTACAGATGTTCGGCTATGAACTAGGACAAGAGGAGGGACAAATCGAACCTTCACCAACAACTCCGATAAAGGCACCGGCCGCAGAGTCGTCTCTCCCCGTACCATCCACCCCAAGCGTCGCGATTGTTGAACCCGTTACTTCTGAAATTCTCAGTCTTCCAGAGCTAGGCACTGATGAATTAACAGCATCTGCGGAAGTTCTTGGCGTTTCACCAACACCAGACCCCGACACACTAAATATCGATTTGACTAGCCTGGTCGTAAGCCCGATTCAGAATGGCTACTCCGTTGAAATCCACATGGACAATGCGAGTCAAGCCGTGCTCTACATGGGTAGCACTCACGTTCCATTTGTAAACACTGACTCCTCAGGACTCTGGAAAAGCGTTGTGATGTACAATCCCGCCACCATAAGTAGCTCAGGAGAACAACTCTACATGGTTGCCGGTGGCATCAATGGCGATCAACAAACCCAAGACCTTGCCTGGATCATGCCTGGCGCCAAAGCTCCAGAAGTGTATGCCTTCAGAGCCCCTGAAAGCCCCAAACTCCTTGGCGTCATGGACGTATCAAATGTTGATGATATCGTGCATCAAGTCTACATTTTCACCCTCATCTTCCTTGGTGCGGCACTCTGTGTTGGGGTACTTGTAAAAATCGAAGTGCAAAAACCGACCATGATTGCACACAGCCTTGCAGTGATCGTGCTTACCCTTCTTCTTACCGTCACCTAATCCTGAATCCGTTCAGCGACTACAATGTACCGCTGAAGTGCGGTACCAAGCGGATATGACGTTTGCAACGTAAGTAAGTACTTTTGATTATTTTGTTGGTCTAACACACTTACATCACGCGGACCTACTACCTTGGTTTCAAGCACTGCGTATCGGAAGATGTCACCGTTGGCATTCGTGATTTGTATTTCTGTACCAATTTCAATCTGCGGCAATTTTGCAAACACGGTCTTATACTCCCCCGGTGACCAGATATAGTCACTGGAATGTCCGAAAATATACACATTACCTAATTCACCCGGCAACGCTGTCCCTGGAAAATGCACCACACCCTTACGTAACGCTTCCTGATACACCGACTCAGACTTCTCTCCTACATACTGAATTGGCGCCTCAATGCCCAAATCAGCAATAAGCAAACGGTTAGGAACGCCATTTTCTTCAGCTTCAGAAACCTCTGGGTCAACGTCAGCATCGTCCACAATAGGCTTTACCGAATCCAGACGAGCATGAAGATAAGGGTAGGCTAAAATACCCACCGCGACCAAAAAGATACCGCCAAAGAGCACATACCGAGTCGATTGTCGCATAGAAGTAAGAAAATACCGGCACGTAATGGCCGGTATTTTCTCAAACAAGAATATTTACTCAGCTTTCCGACGTCGTGAGACAAAGGCAAGGACCGAACCAAGAGCCAAGACGCCCGCCACCGGTACACCAGTACGTGGGAGCTCATCTGTTACTCCTGCCACGATTGGATCTGGAGTAATCTCTTCGCTGCCACCCACGCCAGTTCCATCATTGGTAATGTTCTCATCCGATTCTCCAAGCACTTCTGGGTCAGGACGATCACCACTCGTATCATTGTCATTGCCATCTCCGCCGTTGCCGTTGTCACCTCCATTGCCACCATCTCCGCCGTTGTTGCCGCTACCGCCACCATTATTGCCGCTTGATCCGCCACCTGATGGACCACCGACAAAACGGTTGGTGATGGTACAGAGAGCGTCTTCGTCCGAGGCGATATTGCCGGTAGCGTTCTGAGCAAAGAGGCCGGTGCAGTCACCAGAGAACGTCGTTTCGTAACCCGTACGTGGCTCAACGAAAATATCGTAATCTCCTGGAGCCATCGGGAGAACGTCGCCATCGTGATACGCAGTAACATTTCCACCATTCATGAAAATATTGAATCCGCTTGCTGGAGCATCGCCTCCGTCTACAATCACATCGAAGGTTAGGCTGCCTTCAATCTCAGAACCGCCGCGCTCAACGTTTGTCACAATACAGTCGTACTGGATGCCAGCCACTGCCACACCCTCACAATCCCCTTCGAACTGCGCGCTATAACCGTCTACAGTAGGCTCAGTGACTTCAAATGCACCTTCCTCGAGCGTCACCACCGTCCCAAGCTCCTCACCCGGGAAGCTCACCGTTTCATACACATGTACACCGCGATCAATTGAGACATTTTGACCGGTAACGTCAAGCATGAAATCCGACGGGATCGCATCCCCACCGTTATTCACAACAATCTTGTGGACAGTAAGCGTAGCAGTTGCAGGCTCGTCATCCTGACAACGTGGCGAAGCAAAGTCAGCTTGATCCGTTGAACGAGATTCATTAGCAGAGACAACCGTCCATACAAGCGGAATGTCTCCAGGGAATGAAACCTGGAAAGCATCAGGCACACTTCCGACAGCAAAAGATGAAGGTTGACCATGGTTACCATCACCAGTAAATCCACCACCTGTAATGCGGTTATCAATCGTTCCAGCTTGAACAAATACGCTACCCGCATTTGTATTTACGTAGCCAAAATGGGCCATCAAGTAACCGTTACCGATATCCTCCACGCATGCAAGCACCGGAGTAACAGGTTCGGTAATTCTCACTACCTCAACATCATTCAACGTGACGGTACATGTCAGGTGAGCGCCCACAGACATCACCCCGCCACAGTCCGGATCCGATGTATCGGCAACATACCCAAACATGTTACCAACAAGCAATGCAGTATAGGCGCCTACAACTGGAGCAGTCAGCCCAGTTTCATCTCCTGGAACGCTCTGCGTGGCGAGTGTATCGATGAGATTGAAGTAATAATCAGAAGCCTGAGCCGTGCCCGCGTCGTCATTTGTCACGTTCAAGACCAGAGTGAGGAATCCTTGGTTCGATGGCGCATCGCCACAAGACACACTTACGTTATCAACGAAAGATCCGAGGGAATCCGCCGTAGCGCCGCGGTCAGCAAAGGCTAACATCGCAGTCTCGCCCGAAGCAGTCACCGTAAAGACGTGCTGGCTCCAATCTGTATTTCCGTGAATGTCAGTGGTTGCCGTAATTGTTCCAAGTGAATCCCCTTCCCAGAAAACCTCTACAGCGTTATTTGCAGCAACCGTCTCTGGTCGAGCTGAGAAATCAAAGCTCAAGGTGTACTCAACCCCAGGAACAGTATCGAGTTCCTGTGAAATGATATTTGGTTCATCGCCATCTAGTTCAATAAACTGGTTACCGTTTGATGGTGTCCAGCCAGCATAGCCAGCCTGAACTTCTAAACCAGATGAAGCAGAATCATCAAGTCCGAGCACGCGCCAAAATAAATCGACAGTGCCATCCACGAAATTATCCCAGGTTCCGCCACGGGAAGCATTAGGATCAACAACAGGAGACTCAAAACTGCCGTTTTGCACTAATTCGCCACCAACGCACTGACCGGGATTTACAACAACCGTGGCCGGCTGAGCGCCAAAACGTAACCGAAGCTGATGCTGACTTTCCGCCAACTCAACCTCGTAGCAATACTGACCGGACGAATTTGGATCAGCAACTGAACTTACATTCGTACTTGCAGATAGCACTGGGTCAACAAAACCGATCGAAGGTGACGTCTGTTCCCAAACGTTTGGATCCAATCCCTGAACACACACATAATATGTGCCGGCTTCCAAATCTCGGAAACGATACTGACCCTTCACTACTGGACCGGAATCAGCTGTAGCCACACCGGAGTCCATGGTTTTTACCATTGTAAAAGCACCATCATACAAAGTAACGTCAACATTATTGACACGGTACGGCAGACTTGGATGACCCTCGTCATACGTACCGTTACCGTTCATATCCTTATAAAGGACGCCTTGAAGCAAACCATCTGCAGCATCTACCGGCAGCGGAGCGTAAGTATTTGTAATCGTACAGGTCAACGTATCGCCCAACCCGAGTGTGGCGTTCAGACACTCATCAGGAATGTCGGCAACGTAATCTTGAGCCTCTGGAGCCACTGACGACTCGTCAAGACTGAAAGAGCCTGGATTGATGGTGATTACCGTTCCCGTCTCAGAGCCTGGGAAAGTTGCCAGACTTGGATTCGTGGCAGTGACGTTCATGTCAAAATCAGAAGCCACAAGCGGACCGCCACCAACAACGTGTTTGATTACGGTAACCTCTGGAGCAATGTCGTCATTTGTGATGGTACACACAACATCATGACCGTCCTCCAAAACAATCACCGGGCTCGTAGTCACGACATTACCATCAACGCAGGAATACGTGACATCGTACCACTCATCTACAGAATTCGTGTTTGGGAAGTTGTTGTAATGGTTATTTGCCCACGCCTCTGACAAAGTGAACGTGCCAGGAGCAAACGTATTTGTAGCACCTGGCTGAACAGAATCACCATTCAAATACAGGATAAAGTCAGATTCCACTTCCGTTCCACCATTGTCATTTGGCAGCTCTTTCAACAAAACGGTGATCGTGCCCGTTGGATTATAGGTATTCGTAATAACACAGGTGACGTCCTGACCGGCCACAATCGTGCCTTCGCAATCATCGCTTTCCGTTTGAATGTAACCAACGGCTTCATTTTCACGGACTTCGTAATTGTCTCCGGCAGTCAACTCAACCTGCGTACCACCGTCAACGAAAACGGTATTAACTGCGCCCGGAGCATGGTTTACGTCAAGTTTGTAGGAGAAATGACCAACTTCCTCATTGCTGCCAACAACCTGCTTAATGATCGTCAACGTGGCTGTCGTTGGTTCGGTTGGCTCTTCATAGTTCAAACCAAAGCGCATGTAGTCCTGATTGAGAACGGACGTCATGTTAATACCATAACACCATTCAGTTCCATTACCCACAAAACCCTGAGTCATCGTGATAATGCCAACAGAAGTGACGGGATCGATGCTGTGCGCGTTCGCATCCAAATCCATGTCTACACCGTTGGGAGAAATACGCGTCCAACCAGCTCCTGCTGGCGGCTGTGCACATACATAGTAGTAAGCCGGTGGAAGGTTGTTAAAACGATATTGACCAGGAACAACACTGCCAGAGAAAAACAATGGGTTCGTATTACTATCCGTCGCGCCAGTCGTCATGCTATCAATCAGCTGATAGTTTTCATCGTAAAGTCGCACGGTGTGTCCAGAATAGAGGAAAGAGGGATCCTCATTAAAATCCAAACTTTGGTCTGCATCATTATAAACAATGCCCTGAATGGATGCTGTCTCGTGAGCGTCACGAGTAAATTTACGAGGGTTTGCAGAAACCGTCTCGCGACCATCCTCAGCCAAAGAAATATGTAGATCAGCACCATTACTGTATTGACCCGCCATCTCACTCAAACGACCGCAGAATGGAACGAGAACCTGTGCGTTTGCAGGCACATTCTGAAGAACAATGTGATAATAACGATTTGGGTTACTTGGGACCAACGGATCACCCTCACCAAAAAATGGTCCATTTACTAACGCGGACACGCTAGAACCGCCAACCAACGGAAAACTCGTCACTGATGTAAGATCGGCGCCTGTAAAGCTAAAATCGTCCAAGTTGTCAGCTACGTTTGGGTCCGTAATACCGTGATTGAAGCTATATGTCTCGAGCCCCTGATAACCGACTACTCCGGTAGCAGCACGGAAATAATCGTAGTTAATGTTCAAATACATCTCAAAAGCAGGAGCGCTTGAATTGTTACTCACCTCCGCATACATCGGCACACACATACCTTCAGCGTATGCACCAACCAAACCATTTTGGAAGGAACCCGCTCCCTCTTGTTGAGCGCCGTTAAAAACGGCGGTAACTGATGCTGGCAGACGGAAACCCGTCAACGAAAATGCGGACTGTGGACCGGCCGCATGCGCAGCTTGAAGCGGCAAAACATTTAAGAACATCGCGAACACCGAGACCGCAGCAATGAAGCGTTTCATAAAACGTTGTGAAGCTGAAATATCAATAAAATAATGACAAATTTGCTTTGAGATTACCATGACATACGGTAAAATGTCCAATATTCGATTCTTCTATTTACTATGGTCATAGCTACAAAAATTATTTTGCTCACCTTGGCCATAATCGTCCTCATTATCGCTATTGACATCATGCAAACACAACGTCTCATAGCCATCGGCATTCAGCAGACGCAGAAGGCTACAGCCTTTCAAAGGCGGTTGGTCAGTCCGGAGTACGCCATTCTTGTGATTGGTGATAGCTCGGCCGTTGGCGTGGGAGCGCTTCCGCCAGACAAATCAATAGCGGGAAGGCTAGCGAAAGACTTCCCAACCGCTGACATTGAAAACCTAGCCGTAAGTGGAAGCAAAGTACAAGACGCCATCATGCAACTAGGTAGCCTATCGCCTGATGCACGTTATGATCTCATTCTCATTCAAATTGGGGGTAACGATATCGTTCGAAGAACTCCGCTCTCAGATCTTCAACGCGACATCCCGGAGCTACTTTCACGCGCTCAACAGCACACCGACAACGTCGTACAGCTCACAAGCGGAAATGTTGGAACTTCAAAGCTTCTTCCCTTTGGAACACGCTGGTATTTCACGTTGCGCACAAAACAAGTACGCAAAATCTTCACGGCAGCCAACGCCAGTGCCGGAACGAGCTATGTCGACCTGTTCCGAAAACGCTCAGAGGACCCGTACGCCAAAGACCCCCAAACGTACTACTCTCCCGACTTCTTCCACCCCAGCGCTGCCGGATATGGGGATTGGTACGCTTTTGTACGGCCTGTCGTTACCCAGATTCTCTCCAAATAAACCCTTGCCACACCGCCACAAGAATGCTACACTCTCGCGGCATTTGTGAGCCTGCCGACATAGCTCAGCTGGTAGAGCAACGGTTTTGTAAACCGTAGGTCGTCGGTTCAAGCCCGACTGTCGGCTCCATTTGCACTTTTTAAAAAAGTGAGGCAAAATACTCCCGTTCCAAAAAGAGGGTCGATACCGAAGCGGTCAAACGGGGCAGACTGTAAATCTGCTGGCGCAAGCCTACGAAGGTTCGAACCCTTCTCGACCCACCAGTAGAAAGCTGATTTAAACACCCAACTGCGTCGTCGT
>DAORIP010000002.1:0-17150 GCA_035438565.1 bacterium
CGTAGATCAGTAATTTGTTGACCGCAAGAAAGAATCCTGATATATTGCCGCGTTCCCATCGATCATTTGGGGGTGGACGTTGGCCGAAGCGAAACATCGCATGACGATAGAGTTGGCGGGTCGGGACATGGAGGTTTTGGAGGATGTAAAACGTCGACTCGATGTAACCTCGAATGTTGAAGTGATCCGACGTTCGATCAGGCTCCTCCAGGCGTTGGAAGCTTTGCGTGACGGTGGTAGCACCGAGGTTTGGGTGCATCGACCTGGCGCCGAGCCCGTTCAAGTCATCCTCATCTACTAGTCCCGCCGGTCACAGGACCGGCGGGACCTTGTTTTTATAGGCCAACAATGCTTCCATCCGGAACCTCAAGGTGTTTCACGCGGCTGTTGTGGCCGCGTTTTAGGTTGATGAAGGTTTTGGGGATGTTCAATATATCGGACAAGAACTCTACAAGCTCCTCATTGGCCTTGCCTTCAGTTGCTGGGGCGTGAAGTGCAATCACAAAAGTATGGTCATCAAGTTTGGAGATGACCTGGGTGACTTTGGCGTTGGGTTTGACGTGAATGGTGAGCAGCATACGACCACCCCCTATCCCCTTCCTCTCTTGAGGAGGGGGTGCGATGAGGCTCGCGTGATGGCGTTAAGAACGATATTCATGTCGGCATCGATCTGGTTATTTGTGAATCGTAGCACCTGAATTTGAAGATTGTTAAGATATTGAGTACGTACGCGATCGTATTCTTGATTTTGTGGAAGATTATGAATGGGACCGTCGAGCTCGATGACAAGCTTTAGTTTAGGACAATAGAAATCGACAATGTACGGGCCGATGCCTGCCTGTCTACGAAATTTTCGACCGATCTGACTTTTTCTTAGGAACATCCATAAAGCTTGTTCGGTCCGCGTGGCATTGTTGCGTAATTGTTTGCGTCTTTCCAGGCTCCAATTCGGATTGTAAATACGAGCCATATCGCGAATTTACGCATCTCCTCCTCAAGTGAGGAGGAGAAATAGAGGTGGTTAAGCGCGGAATTTCTTGAGGAGCTCAAGATCAGCCACTCGTGGATCGTTGGCTTCCCCCTCTTTCTCATACGGAGTCTCGAGAATGAGGTCGAGATGCTGGAGTTTGGGGTGTTGAACAATGAACTTGAAAGCGTCTTGACCCATAGTTCCTTGCCCCAAGTGTTCATGACGGTCTTTGTGGGATGCAAACTCAACCTTGGAGTCATTGCAATGGCTCGCCACGAGCTTTTTAAGGCCGATGGTTTTGTCGAAAAGGGCAAACGTGTCGTCGACACCAGCTTTTGTCCTGAGGTCGTAACCTGAGGCGTAGGCGTGCTGAGTGTCAAAACAGATTCCAATGTCCTTGCCTCGCTCTGCGCCATCGATGAACTGAGCAAGCTCTTCAAAGGTGTCCCCCATGACCGCGCCCGCGCCGGCCGAGATCTCGATCAGTAACTGACACGAGCCGTCGTAGCCGTCCATGATTTTATTTAAGCCTTCAATGACCTTCTTCACCCCCTCTTCCTGCCCCACTTCTTTGGCAGAGCCTGGGTGAAACATCATGGCGTGAACGCCGAGCTTCGAGCAGCGGGAAAGCTCGTCCTTGAGCATTGAGATCGAGCCATGGCGCGTGCGATTGTTGCCAGAGGCAAGATTGATGAGATACGGGGCGTGAACGTACGCGCGCTGAATCCCCTGCTCTTTCATGGCGAGCTGGAATTTTACCGCGTCTTCATCGGTAATTGGTTTGGCGCTCCACCCCTGTGGAGGTCGGCTAAAGAACTGAATGACCTCACAGCCAAGCGCAGCCCCATAGCCCGGAGCTTTCCAATGACCACCTGCCGCAGACACATGTGCGCCGAAGAGCATAAGTAATTGCTAAAAGTTTATCTAACTTTACAGCTTTGGCTTTGATATCACAAACTGTCGTCATTAAACAGAATCTGCCCGCCGGACGACGAGCAGGGCGAGGTGACGTTCGACTGAGGCAGTCAGGCCTCGGTGTCGATGAAACGCGTGTGAATGAGGCTGATGTCGTATTCTGTGGACGGAATGATGTCGCCGATTTTCAGCTCGGCATTGTCGGCCCGCCTCATGTAGCAGATCAGGAATTGCTCGCCCAGGAAATTCACGGTCATCCAGGGTGCGAGTGGTTTTCCGACGACCTGTGTACGGACCTCCAGAGGGACTGGCCGGCCGTCGTCGTCTTGCCACTCGAAGGCCGTAACGGCGCCCAGGCGTTTGGCCTCCAACAGCCAGTCGGTGTGAGAGAGCGATTCCGCCTCTTCTGCGGTAACCTTCTTGCCTTTGGCGTGATCTTCCTGCGCCAGTCGTTTGATGACAGACCCCGGAATTCGAGCGTTGTTTTCGGTTTCGGTGAAGCATTCCGGGAAGGCTCCTTCCAGCTTCACACGTTCTTGGCCTTCGCTGGTGTATAGCGCCACCCGTAGCGCCAAGTTGTCGACTCCATTGATCGCGTCCCACTTCGGATGCATGCGTTCCTGTCCTCCCACCGGCTACTTAGTGTAGCCGACTAGCAAGGTTAGCATTAAATAGATTTTTTTGCAACCAAAAACGAGCCTTTCGGCTCGCTTTTGGTTACTTCACCATCTTCGCTTTCAGGAAATCGACCGTTTTACGATTGCGTAACTGAGTTTCTACGCGATCACGGTAAGCTGGACTGTAAACATGTTCTTTGGCGGCTGGATCTTTGGCTACAGCTTCACCAATACGATCTACTTCAGCATCAATTTCTTCAGGAGTTGGAGCAATTTTTTCTTTCTTGGCAACTTCCTCAAGGATGAGCGCGACCTTGATACGGACAAGGGCCTGTTTGGCAAAGTCGAGTTTCAAATCAGGTACGGACTTTTTGACTGACTTCAGATACTCATCAAACTCCATGCCGTTTTGGGTAACCCACTGACGAAGTTCGAAAATCATCTTATCGATTTCCTGATTGATGAGGAGATCGCCAATGTCTGAGAAGTCTGATTTTTCTGCTAAGAGCTCGAGCGCAGCCTTTTCTTGGCGGCGCGTCTCCTGATCAACCTTCTCATCACGGAGATTTTCGCGGAGCTTACCTTCCATTTCTGCGATATCTTTAAAGCCAAGTGCCGCAGCAAAAGTTTCATCGTAAGCAGGAATTTCGAGCGTGAAGATTTCATTGATTTTTACTGTGAAATCAACGTCCTGACCGGCCAAGTGCTTTTGGTAGTGGTCCTTTGGGAACTTGAGTTTGAATGAACGCTCCTCACCTTCCTTGGCTCCCACGATCTGTTCAATGAAGCCTTCGATGTAGTACGGCTCGCCGGTATAGATGCCATGGTTCTGAGCTTCTCCACCTTCCAAGACAACGCCTTCGCGCTTCATGGTGAGGTTGACGACGGTCTTGTTGCCTTTTGCGAGTTCATGGTCTTTGCCTGCGCGGACTTCCGTTGTGCGCATGCGTAAGAGATCTTTCTTAGCTTGCTCAAAGACTTCATCGGTCGCGCTTGTGTCTTCGGCCTTCACGGTCAAGGTTTCGTAATCAGCTAATTTTTTTACGTGTGGCATGAGCGCAATCTCAGCCGAATAGATGAGTTCATTGCCCGGAACCATTTTTTCAACCGTGAAATATGGCTGGCCAACGATACTCAAATCTTCTTCAATGAGCGCAGCAGACAAAGTGGCGCGGATGAGCTCTTCCGCGGCATGCTCAAGGAGCTTCATTTCACCAATTCGCTCTTTTACCACCTCATAAGGAGCTTTGCCCGGGCGGAAACCCGGGATGGTGGTGTTTTCGGTCATGTGTTCGGCGGCATGACGCATGCCACGCTCCACCTGTTCGACAGGTACGGTGACAGTAATCTTAACTTGGCTATCGTTCAGGCGTTCAACTTTATGCATAGTGGCGGGAGCATAAAGTATTTGGCTAACTTCGTCAACGCTTTTGTCTAATATTAGCAAAATTGTGTTCTTCAGCTTTTGACCTAGGTCCTAAAATGCGGTAGACTGCCCATTGCATTAACCTTCAAAAATATTCCTACACAACGCCCGCCACTCACTGTGAGACTCGGCCTGTCCATCATTCGTGGACTCGTGCGCTTGAAGGCAATTTTTATTGCCTTGTTTGGATTAGTGCTGAGTATTTTTCGCCCAGCTTGGGAGACGGTTTTGCGCTTTCTCATTCTCCCCATCTATCGATTGTCCTATGGCGCTCGACGCCGATTAGGGAATTTTTATCGACCCGCCAAAAATCGTTTGATGTTTGTGCTTACCAACCGTTATGCGGTGCATATTGTAGTCGTCGCGATTGCGGTAGTGGCGGGTACGGTTAACTTTAATTTAGGTGAAGTGCGCGCCGAGTCTGATGCTTTTGGTCAGCGGAGTATTTTGTATAGCATCGTCACCAAGCAAGAGGTTGAGGTCATTGAGGAATATGCGAACATTGAGGACGTAACTGATTATGCAACGGTCACCTCTTTTGCGGATGATAGTTTGCATGCCCCAATTGGTGGAACCACGCTTCTTGAACCGCAAACTTCAATGACTGGCTTGAGCCAGTCAGGTTTAGCACTTGCCTCCCCAATTGATACACACGGCAACGGGCTTATTTCCATGGCTCCACGAACATCAACCGAGAAGTACACGGTAACAACCGGGGACACGCTTTCGACGATTTCGCAGAAATTTGGAATTTCTTTGAACACGTTGTTGTGGGCGAATGGTATGACGGTTCGTTCCGTGATTAAACCAGGCATGGAATTAACGATTTTGCCAGTCACGGGTGTGTCACACACGGTTAAGAATGGGGATACCTTGTCTGCGATTGCAAAAAAATACAATGTCGCTACGGATACAATTCTCTCGTTCAATGGTCTAAGTGCTGATGATTCCTTGAAGGTCGGACAGAGTTTGGTGGTGCCAGGCGGTGAAATCACCGCACCTATCCCGGTGGCTCGTACTGTGGCCGTGAAGGATATTTTCACTACGGCTCCAGCAGGCTCAAGCGGTGCTACCAAGCCAACAGGCAGTGCAAAAATGGTTTGGCCAACGGATCTTCACTACATTGTGCGTGGTTTGAGTTGGTTCCATACAGGGATGGACGTTGACTGTAGTGGTCGTGCTGACGGTACGTCTACCAATGATAACTATGCGGCCATGGACGGTATTGTGCAGTTCTCCGGTGCTAAGGGTGGCTACGGTTACGCGGTAGAAATTAACCACGGTAATGGATTGGTTACGCGTTACGGTCACTTCCATTCTTTGTACGTGCAGAAGGGTGATACGGTAACTGCTGGAACACCGCTTGGACGTTGTGGTTCAACTGGAAACTCTACGGGCACGCACTTGCACTTTGAAGTGATTGCAAACGGCAAATTCATGAATCCAGCTGATTACCTCAGTTACTAAATTTCAAAAGCGAGCCATTGCGGCTCGCTTTTGCATTATGCTTGCTGAAGTTTTGGTCGATACTGCAGGGCTTCGGCGAGATGTTCGATTTGAATATGTGTACTTGCGGATAAATCTGCAATAGTGCGCGAGACTTTGAGAATGCGAGTATATGCTCGCGCAGAAAGATTGAGTTTTTCTATAGCATTTTTGAGTAGATGCGCGCAGTTTGTATCGAGCTCGCAGTGCTGCTGAAGGAGATCGCCGCGAAGTTCGGCGTTAGAGCGAATGCTGGTAGCGAAGAAACGTTGTGCTTGGATGGCTCGGGCAGCGCACACGCGTTCACGAATAGTTTTCGAGTCTTCGCTCAGCGTTGTGGCCATGAGTTTGTCGATTTCGACTCTCGGTACTTCGGAAATGATATCGATGCGGTCAAGGAGTGGGCCGGAGATTTTTTGTTGATAGCGTTGAATCTGAATTGGTGTGCATATGCACTGCCTGAGCTGGTCGTTGAGATAGCCGCACGGACAGGGATTCATGGAGGCAATAAGCATAAACCGAGCTGGATATTCAAATGTTCCAGTAGCACGAGATACGGTTACAATCCCGTCTTCTAGTGGTTGGCGTAAATTTTCAAGGACGTGTCTTGAGAATTCAGGAAATTCATCCAGAAAAAGAATGCCGCGATGAGCTAAGCTGATTTCCCCAGGTTTCGCCCAAGCCCCGCCGCCAACAAGTGCGACTCCACTTGCGGTATGGTGCGGTGCGCGAAACGGGCGCTGTTGCTCTAAGGAGTCGTGTGTGAGCCCGGCTACGGAGTGGATGGCGGTGATTTCAAGACAGTCCTCAAAGCTTAGGGGTGGCAGGAGTGACGGCAACGCTCTTGCGAGCATTGTTTTTCCACTTCCCGGTGGTCCAAACATGAGGACGTTATGTCCGCCAGCGGCCGCCACCTCAAGAGCACGTTTGACGTGCTCTTGGCCGCGGATGTGAGCCATATCGAGATGTGTCTTGAGCGCGGAGCTATAGAGTGTTTGCGATTGACGAGCAAGTAAAGTTTTGCCGTTCAAATGGTCTACGACCTGCATGAGTGACTCTGCAGGGAGAACTGTAATCTGATTCACGAGCGCGGCCTCGACAGCATTTTCTTTGGCCACAACGACATGGGTGTAGCCTTGAGCTTTGGCCATGAGTGCGCTTAAGAGCACGCCGCGTACTGGTTTGATGCTTCCATCAAGCGCGAGTTCTCCGAGAAATACCGTGTGACGTAGGGCTTCGGTTGAGGTGATATTTTCTTGGGCGCTTAGGATGCTGAGCGCAATGGCGAGATCGTAAACAGGCCCTTGTTTTTTGACGTCTGCCGGAGCAAGGTTGATGGTGATTGCTGTTCTTGGGAATTCGAGCCCGCTGTTTTTCATTGCGGACCGAACTCGTTCTTTGGATTCGCTAACTGCAGCATCTGGAAGCCCAACAATGCAAAATTTTGGTAAACCTTTACTGATATCAGCTTCTACTCTGACGGGAATAGCCTTGAGTCCTTCAAGGGCGGAGGCATAAACAAAAGAAAAACCCATAATACGTTGTATTTGGGGAGTTGATTAATTTAGTTGTGCCGCCTGATTGCTATTTAATTGTAGGCGCGCTGGGGATGCGTGTATCGTACCAAATTACTGCCAAGATACCGATTACGATGAGGATATCTGAAAGGTTGATAGCGGAAGTTCTGAAGAGAATGATGTAATCTGTTGTGAAGTTATTGATGAGTCGGTCGGCTGCATTGCCGATCGCCCCCACGACCGCCGCGAGTGCGCCAAGTGCTTGAGCGGTATTTGATGACCATTTTATATACCCAAGATACGCAAAGATACTAGCGATTCCGAGTGTAATTGGCAGTACGATAAATAGCGGAATTGGAAGGTCAAAAGCGATGCCGGGATTTTTATGGATGGCGAGTGTAAAAACAGACTGCAGGTTAGCAGTCTGTTCTCCGGGAAGGTATTGCAATGCAAAATATTTGAAAAGCGCATCAGCGATGCCAACACAGACAATTCCAAGCCCAATAACGGTCTTGCGTGACGACATGCTAAAGCTCCTGGGTTAGCGTTTTTTTACAGGCGATACAAGAGGTTGAGGTAGGTCGGGCGCGGAGGCGATCCTCAGCAATATCCTGCTTGCAGTACTTGCAGACGCCGTAAGTGCCGTTTTCTACAGCTTTCATGGCAGACTCAACGTCTTTGAGGGCGGATTCAAGCTCTTGTTCAAGAGAGAGGTTGTCTCCGTACTGAGCAATTTCAGAGGCGTTTTCGTCCTCTGATTCACCAAAATTATTGTACTGGACTTCAAAAGTTTGCCCGTCTTCATTCGGACGAACGTTGCGGTGTGCAAGACCTGCTAATTCGGCCTCAAGCTTCGTTTTCTCGAGAGCGAGTGCAGCTTTCATTTCTTCAAAAAAACGCGTCTTCATACAAAGGTCAATTATTGCTACTTTATCCACTATCCATGAACAGAGGCGAACTGTCAATAAACTGAAAAGGGGTGCTGTGACGTCAGGCAAATAGATAAAATTCCTGCGTGGCAGCGCCCCGGGTAGCAGGTTGGTTACCCTGGAGGCGTTGGGTTTTGAGGTGATAAGTATCACCACACAACTCAACGTTCCAGCGCCGTACCAAAGCCGTGCTGTCTGACGACCTGCTCTACCCTTCCACGGGTTGTCTGCATGCGGAGTACATTCTAGTACGCAGCGAGACTGACCCAATGCTTCGAAAGGTTGAGTACAGCAGTGAGGTGTTTCCCGAAGATTTTTGTGGGGCTTCGGGAAACTTCCCCTAAGTCATCTCTCGGAATAGGTTACCGAGAAACGAGTGATGAGAAAGAACGGTTACATAGAAATGATAGCCCCCTTGAACACAAAATGTAAACAGGCATTTCTATCAATAGATATATGGGTGATATGTCATTGTGGATAACAAAAACACTTTTTGTATTCACTGTAATGTGGATAACTTCGTGAATTTTCCACATTTATCCCCAGGTTATCACCAACAAATTTTTAGCCAATGTTTGCGAAAGGCGATTTCATTCGCATGCATGATTTTTGCTGATGGGCTGTTGCCGAGAGTGCCTTCTAGTGTTGGAATTTGGGTTAAAAGATTGAGTGGTTTTATGAATCCGGAAGCGTGCTTGAGACAGGTTGAGTTGTAGCCCATCTGTTTTTTTCCGATATTTGTTGGGCGATTACTGATAATAAGTCCCGTAGGTGATTGCGTTAGTCTAAAAACGTCGCCGGATGAGTTTTTTGCCACAGCTGAACTTAAGGAGTTGTCCGCGTTAACATCTACGCTTGCATCTCCGGTGCTACGAATTTCTGTAACATTTGTAAAATCATCAGATGTCAACGCGGTTGTAGACAAATTTTGAAGTGCTACCCCCTCAGTAGCGATAGCTCCCAGTTGTTCGAGATTGAAGTTTGTTGCTTTTCCTGCTGCTAAAAATGCTAGACCGGCGTTGTCGATACCGAGGAGGAGATCGAAGCCAGATTGAAGCGAGGTTTCATTGAGGAGCTGTAATCCTGGAAAGGCAGCAGAGATGTTTTGAGGAAAAAAGGCCCTTGATTCTTCCTTCGGAATGGAAAATGAGCCAACGATCTCGGTATCTTCCGGTAGTGTGAGGGTTGCGGTAGGGATAAAACGTTCCATGTTTACGGGAAGCGTTACGCCTGTGGGGCTGATATGGATGGGTAGACTTGTTGCCTTACCGCCTGCGGATATAGTTGTATATGTGCCATTGAAATACGGAATTGTCAGCCAAGGATTGACGTGCCGCGCGGCTGGGAGCGGGTCAGCAGCATCGTCTCGATAGATGAGTGTTTGTTGTCTGTATACGAGTGTTTTCCATCCCCAATTTTTTAGAGCAGATTGAACGTCACTTGGGATGTCGCCATCAACGCGTACGCCCACAATTTCATTTGTGTTTACGTACAGATTGAACTCTCGTGCTGACCAGGCCATAGCTTCAGTGATGGTCCATGGACTGCCGGGAAGTACTTGGGTCGCGTTTCCGAACTGGTTTTCTACGAGCGTCGAAGTTCGTGGAGTTTTAATGATTCGTAGTTCTGCTGTGGCGTTGGCGGGCCATTGCGCGGCGGTACTGCGGTAGTGCCACATGCGGTCAATGAGAAGGCCTAATGTCAGACAGACCGTTGCAAGTATCAAAAGTCCAACAACCCGCCAAAATTTTTGGCGGGTTGGGTTTGTGCTTAATGGAATGGCTAAACGCTCACGAGACATTTGAGCTGAAGTTATGGTCGGCGACCTCCAGTAGGTTTTGAGCTCGACTTGTATGAGCTTGGCCCACCGCCTTTCTGGGCTTTGTTTTTCATCTCATCAGTATACACATTGCCCTCAGCCTGTTTCATGGACAGGTTCGTGCGCCCCTTTTCATCGATCTCGATTACCTTCACTTTGACTGTATCGCCAACTTTCACGATGTCGGTAACTTGATCAACGCGCCAAGGGGCGAGTTCAGAGACGTGAACGAGGCCATCTTTTCCAGGGAGAATCTGAACAAAGGCACCAAAGTCCATGAGTCGAACTACTTCGCCGGTGAAGAGTTCGCCAACTTGAACTTCTCTGGTCAGGTTATTGATCCAATCAAAGGCAGCCTTACCTGAGTCTCCGTTGACGGCGGTGATGAGCACTAAACCATCATCTTCAATATCGATACCTGAAACTCCGGTTTTCGCGATGATCTCGTTGATCATTTTTCCTCCTGGACCAATGACCTCACGAATCTTATCTGGATTGATGCGGAGCTTCAGAATGCGTGGTGCGTTTGGTGAAAGTTCAGCACGTGGTTCGGCGATTGCCTTGTTCATGACTTCAAGTACTTGCAAGCGAGCCTCACGAGACTTAGTGACGGCTTCAACGACTACTTCACGTGGCAGGCCGTCGGTTTTGGTGTCGAGCTGAATGGCAGTAATGCCATTTTTTGAACCAGTGATTTTGAAGTCCATACCGCCTTCTCCGTCTTCAAGGTCCTGAATGTCGGTAATGACTTGGTAGCGCTCACCATCACTTGCAAGTCCCATGGCAATACCTGCGACTGGGGCCTTGATTGGTACTCCAGCGTCCATGAGGGCGAGTGTGGTGCCACAGGTTGAAGCCATTGAGCTTGAGCCGTTTGACATCAGGGTTTCTGATACAACACGAATGGCGTATGGGAACGTTTCTGCGTCTGGAATCATGTATGCTAAAGCCTTTTCAGCTAAGGCTCCATGCCCAATTTCGCGTCGACCAGCACCACGTAGCGGTTTGGCTTCACCAACCGAGAATGGTGGGAAGTTGTAGTGATGCATGAAACGGCGCTCTCCAACGAGTTCCATTCGGTCGAGCGTTTGCTTATCGCCTGGGGCGCCGAGTGTGCACACGGACAGAACTTGGGTTTCGCCACGCGTAAAGTAGCCGCTGCCGTGGACACATGGGAGCAGCGCGACTTCTCCGTGAAGCGAACGAATTTCATTGATACCACGACCGTCAACACGCTTCTTATTATCTAAGATGGAGCGCGTAATAGCTTCGTCTAAGAAGTCGCCAAGGGCGGAGAGTCCCATTTTGATCGATTCGTCATCGAGTTGCTCTGACTTAAGGAAGTCTGCAACTTTTGCTTTGAGCGCCCCCTTTGCTTCAGCGCGCTCTGTCTTTGTGGCTTTTGGAGCACCAAAAAAGAGTTCGTCAATGGTCTTCATGGCGAATGGCTTCACCTTAGCAATGACATCGGCTTTCTTCGCGGCCTTGGCACGATCTTCATCGGTTTTGGCTGAGGTAAGATCGAGTTTTGCCTTGCCATGGTCGGCGCGAACTTCTTCAATCAGGGCAATGACGGAAGCGAGACTCTTCTGTCCAAAGCTAATGGCATCAAGCACGTCGGCTTCTGGAGCCTCATCACAGCCAGCTTCAAGCATGATGACTTTTTCAGCGGTACCGGCAACATCAACGTCGAACTTCGCGAGTTCTCGTTCAGCGTATGTGCCATTCAAGAGGTATTGACCGTCTAACTTATTCACGCGAGCTGCGGCAATCGGGCCGTTCCACGGAATATCAGACATGTGGAGCGCACATGAAGCAGCGATGAGTCCTGGCACGTCAGCATCGTTTTTTCCGTCGAATGCCAACACGGATACGATTACCTGAACATCGTTCTTGATGTCTTGGTTGAAGAGTGGGCGGATGGCACGATCAATAAAGCGTGCCGCAAGCACAGCTTCGTCGGTCGGACGACCTTCGCGTTTGATGAAGCGTGAGCCCTTAATACGACCTGCGGCATAGAGCTTTTCCTCGAAATCCACCATGAGTGGGAAGAAATCAAGACCGGCACGTACTTCTTTTGAGAGTACTGCCGTCGCAAGAACCACGGTGTCCCCGTAGCGAACGGTACAGGTGCCGTTTGCGGCTTGGGCAAATTTACCCACCTCAATACTGAGTGGTTTTCCGCCAAACTCCATGGAGTAACTTGTCTTTGACATAGTGTAATGATCGGCCAGAGGTGAATGCGTTCGAGTGATTCGAAAACATACACCTAAAGTGCCCGGCCGATCGGTAAGTGTGAGTCATGAAGGAACAACGCCAGGGGTCGAGTGTGTTCAACCCCTGAATGTCGGGACTACATGGTTGTTTTTTTGTTGCGACGTGGTTTGCGCGCAGGCGCTTCTTGTTCTGAGTGCTCTTTCTGTTGCTGTTCCGCGATCACATCATCAAAGGTGTCCACTGCTGATGATTTTGTGTTTGGCGCTGGACGGTATTTTGGATCGTTGATGAGGAAGCTTGCGAGATCGTCTGAGAAATTGGTGTAGATGTCGGCGCACTCAACAAGCTTTGAGGATGTTGATTCCCGGAAAGAAGCGACATGGAAGATGCGACCACGATTTTTTACATATTCTCCAAGCGGTACGTAGTCACCATCCCCTGAGACAATGACGACGACATCGAGCATGTCGATCATGCGGATGATATCTACTGTAATACCTACGTCCCAGTCCCCTTTTTTGTGGCCTGAATCGTATTCAAGGAGTTCTTTAGTGTTTACTTCGATTCCCATTTTATGGAGTGCCTCGAAGAAAGGCAGTTCGTCTCCGGTCTTGGTGGAGACGGTGTAGGCAATGGCGCGTACGAGACGTTGATCGCCAAGGGTTTTAAGAACAATGTTTCCAAAATTGACTTTGCTGCCGTAAATGTTGCGGGCACTGTAATACATGTTTTGCACGTCGATGAAAACGCCGACGCGTCTGTGGCTCAAATCGAGCATACGGTTTAGAAAATTAGAGATTAGTCACGAGATATTAGTAGGCTCAGTTTAATATCTCGTAACGAATATCTGTATTTTAGCTTATGTAACAAGACCCCAAGCCGACTGGCCCGGGGTCTTGGGTTGGGTTACTTCTTGAGTTCGAGTTCTTCGACGAGCTTTGCGTGGGCCTTAGCATCTTCACGCTCAAGGTACTGCATAAGGCTGCGGCGTTCTGACACCATCTTGATGAGGCCACGGCGAGAGCTGACGTCCTTGCGGTGGGTTTTCAAGTGCTTGGTCAACTCCTCAATTTCCTTGGTTAACAAGGCAATTTGGACTTGAGGTGAACCGGTGTCTTTATCGTGAACGCGGAACTTCTTAATGATCTTATCTTTCTTTGACTTATCGAGCATATTTCATGATTTCATCCGATAATCTCAGTAAAAGGGGCTCGATCCTTAAACCGTGGTTATCGGCAAGTGATTTATGGACTGATAGTAGCCAAAAAGCGGCCTATCGTCAAGTAAAAATGAAACGGCCGTCCCCCAGAGGGAGACGGCCGTGGCGACGAATCGCACAGATGGGCTAAGATCGCCGGAGCGATCTGATGGCTAGGGGCGCGAGGACCCAGCTAGCGTCAGAGCTCGAGTGCCGGGTTCATGCCCGGCTTCACGGCAACCAATCGGGGGGAATCTCGACGCTCGGCATGTAGGGTTCGATGAGCTCCGTGGGGTGATGGAGCGAACGGTACATGCTGGCCTCCGGTCGGATATGCCGACCGCTGGATCAGGGGGACGAGTTTGTCATCTTCACGGATCCACGTGGCGTGAAGACGCTTTTATATAGCCATGTTTTTTTGCTCACGTCAATCAACATGGTACAATTTACGACACATAGTCATGGTGTTGTATGGCAAATGTTTTTGATAAATACCTCAAAGAATTTTTAGAGTATCTTGAGATTGAACGTGGCCGATCAGACAAGACGGTACGCAATTATCATTTTTACTTAAAGCGTTTTTCTGATTGGGCCAAGGACCCAAACCCGGCTGAGATCAATAATGAAATGGTGCGCAAGTATCGTTTGCATTTGAATCGAAATGTAGCCGGCCGAGAAGAGGCTCAGCTCAAGAAAAACACACAGAACTATCACTTGATCGCGCTTCGCGCCTTTTTAAAGTATCTTGCGAAGCGGGATGTGAAGAGTATGGCGGCAGAGAAGATCGAGCTTGCGAAGCAAGGGTCAAGACAGGTGTCATTTTTGGAACTGGATGAGCTCAAGCGTTTTCTGCTAGCACCAGAGAAGGATCCTACGATTGTTGGCACTCGCGATAAAGCAATTCTCGAACTTTTGTTTTCAACGGGGTTGCGTGTGTCAGAGATCGCAAACCTAAGAATTGATGCGATTAACTTAAAGTTGGAAGAATTCACCGTACTTGGCAAGGGAAGTAAACACAGAGTTGTCTTTTTGTCTGACGCAGCGCGCAGAGCAATTAAGGCCTATCAGGAACGACGTCGTGACGTTTCTCCTTTTCTGTTTGTACGACATGATCGAGCGAGAAAGTTTACGCCAGGAGCACATCCACTTACTCCGCGATCAATTCAGCGCATTGTCGACCGCTATGCTCGTGAAGCCGGCATCACGAAGCGTGTGACACCGCACACACTTCGTCACACTTACGCCACTGATCTCTTGCGTAACGGAGCAGATATTCGTTCTGTTCAATCCTTACTTGGCCATGAATCAATTACCACCACACAGGTTTACACCCACATTACCGACAAAGAATTAAAACGCGTGTACAAACAATTCCATGACAACTCCTCAGAATAGTTTGATCATTTGATTTTTCTCTCATTTTTTGCTAATCTTTTGCTGTTCTACGAAGAAAACCTATTCAGTTTGGTTCGTGTGCGGGTGCTCTTTACAATAAAACCCACTAAGTTTGTTGGATACGAGGCGCGGGGAAGATTTTTCTGAGGCGTATGTAACCATACGGAGAAGAAAAATCGGGGCCCCGCAACAATGTATCCGGCAAACTTGGGTGGGTTTTATATACATGCCTCGGTAGCTCAGTTGGATAGAGCAGGAGACTTCTAAGCTCAAGGTCGCAGGTTCAATTCCTGCCCGAGGCACCAAAAATCGACCACCTTACGTGGCCGATTTTTGTTTTCTGGCTTCGTTTGCAAGCAACCAGATGCTTATGATGATACACATGGTTGCTACGAGAATGCCGGCGATGTAATCGACTACGTAATGCTGGCCAAAATAGACTCCCCCACTAAGGACGCAGAAGACCCATGGGATCGATAGGATAAGGGACCACGGTGTGAGGAGATATAGAATGTACAACGTGAGTATGGCCCAAACGGCGTGATCACTTGGGAAGCAGCTGATTGGTGGCGCTCCATCCTCACCGAATTGTTCAAGCTTGCCGATCTTTGTTGTCATGTGTGACACCATTTCGCTGGGAGCATACGCGGATAGCTGTGCTTCCATAGAGTTCCCGATTACGTCCGAGGATTGTTGTTGGATGAAAAAGTTATTTGGATCTTGGCAGGGGATGACAGCGTAGAGTGGGAATCCGATGATGAGTGAGAGTAAGAAGCTCAAGGTAAATAGTCGGATGAAAAATGTTTTTTTGAAAAGAAGACATGCAACAAGTGTAAGGGCGATGATGTGGGTGAGGTACACGTAGGAAATAGAAATCAGTTGCTCAAACGCTGGGGCTTGGTAGAGTGTTGGAAAATGAAGAAATGGTGAGTATCCAAAGATAAGGCTATCAAGATGATTGAGCCACAAGTCTTTTGTGTGGCCCTGAAGGAGTCGGCTCATGGTGCTGAGAAGTGCGAAGAGCGGCAGTGAGAAGAGTGTGAGCGGCCAGAGTAAACGCAGAGGCGCTAGTACTTCCCGGAGCGCTTGCTGCCAGTGTTTTTGTGTTACGGGTTGGTGGTCGACAAAAGCGATGACAGCGAGTTTATTTCCGGCCGTAAAAAGTTTCCAGCCAAACAATATCCAGAGAGCCAAAAAGAAAAATGAAAAGAGACTGTTCCCAAAACTAAAATACTCCAGCATATCAGCGGCCGCTTGAGTAAGCGTGTAGCCGCGTAGGTCTTCGAGGAATACGAGACAAAGCGTTGCGACACCTGTCAGATAAAGCGATATTCGTTCTTCTATTCGAAGCCGTTTAAGAAATCGCAGAGCTGTTGAACCGTTTCTTTGCATGAGGGCATTTTAGCATCGGTTGCCGAATTTTTTGTATTCGACTACCCTATTTTGGCAAGTTTTCATAGCGGAGGACGCTTGCTGTCATATTTCAGTGTCGTGACTTGGGCGTCGGAGCATGAAGCGGAACACGCTGATCACGTGTCGTTCCTGCTTGGCGCGGATGGCGCGGTTTTGATTCCGGAGACGGAGATCGAAGCTGCGGCGCATGCGCGTTTGGATGTGCCGATTGTGCATTCGATGAGTTTCGCTCTTGCCGGACGCGTGACGAGCCACGACACGTATGGCGAGATCTACGCCGGACCCGCATTCCATTACTCTCGGTTGACCTTTGCGCCGAGCATTGGTCTCGAGACGGCGGAGTTCCCGTTGCGTGTAGCGGGGTCGCTTGGTTGGACGCAGGAGCATTTTGAGAGCCTGCTCGTGGTCGAGTATGGCGGATCTGGGTACTGGTATTCGGTTCTCATGAACGGCTGGATGCGGTCGTTTGGGATCGGTGCCTTTGCTCAGTGCAACGACGGTCTCGGGCCTTGGGTTGGTCTGCGTCTGCACCCCTTGGAGTTCTGGACCGCGGCCCTCGTGTACAACGCGGAAGACACCACCAAGCACGGGATGGTGCTTGGTCTTCACTGGTCGCATTGATCGGTGCCGCTCCCCTCTTGCCCGAGTACGCTCGGGCATCTTACAGAGTCGCTAAACTTTGGCGGTTGTGCAAGGTAATAGAAAAACCCCTCATTGCTGAGGGGTTTTTCTGGGGTAAGTTACTTGCCGACTTTATAACTTTAGACGAGACGAGTATGCATCGGGAACTTTCGGTTTTTACGATGGTAGCGGTGCACATGCTCGGTTTGGCAAGGATAAACCGAGAACCGTTGATCTGTAGGCAAATGGGGCACACACGACGATTATTCAAAAAAGTACACGCCGCATCCCGAGGGGTGCGGCGTGGATAGTTGAACGTGTTCGTTACCGTCCAAGAAGCTTGGTCAGTAGCTTCGCACGAGACTTCGAGCCAGATACGGGCTCGGGGGTTTTTCTGGATGCTGGAGAAGGCTTCTTGTGGCGAGCCTTATCGGTGACGAACGTTGCGAGGATCTCGGCTGCCTCTGCCTTCAGCTCTGGAACATGTCTGGCGATCAGCTCGAAATCCTTTCGGAACGCCTTCTGGGATTTGAGGCGTTTCCATGCATCCTGCCTGCGTTCCGGCAGGTGAAGAACGATGGCACGCAGAGCGGGACTCTGGACGGAGGAACCGACGAGGATGAGATCT
>DAORIP010000003.1:0-15766 GCA_035438565.1 bacterium
CCCACGGCTCGCAACTGGCGCCTTGTCATTGTAGGGGACGGTGATATGCGCGCGTCATATGAAGACTTGGCGCGAGCGCTTGGTGTGGCTGATAGGGTGATTTTTGCAGGCGCTTTATCTGATACGGATTTGGTTCGAGCCTATAAAGCGGCCGACGTTCATGTTTTGCCCTCTACCACAAAGAGCGAGGCTTTCGGGTTAGTGACACTTGAAGCTGCGGCCTCAGGGTTGCCGTCAATTGTTACCAATCTTCCAGGTGTGCGAACGCTTGTTGAGCCGGGAGTGACGGGTTTTGTGGTCGAGCCAAATGTTGAAGAGGAGCTTGAGACGGCCATGGCAGAATTTTTGCACAACCCCTTGCTCGCAAAGGCCATGGGATCAGCTGCTCGGGAGCGAGTTTTAGATGAATACGCTCAGCCGGTGCTTGCGAGCCGTTTACGTGAGGTGTACAACAGTGTTACAGTCTCAGGATAGGTATGAAAATCGGTATCATCACAAACCTTTATCCTCCGCACACCCGTGGCGGAGCGGAAAATGTCATTGTCCGGACCGTTGGTCAACTTTTAGCGTTGGGTCACGACGTTTTTGTGATCACGGGCCAGCCAAAGCGCTTAGGAGGCGAGGTCACTTTGGACCGATCCAGTACAGAACGTGTGTATCGTTTTTACCCTCAGAACCTGTACTTCACCTTAGACGATTACAAGTATCCTAAAGTATTGCGACTTTTTTGGCATATTATTGATACCTTTAGCTGGAAATCGGCTAAAGCAGTGCGTCAGATTTTGCTTGATGAGCACCCAGATGTCGTGATTACGCATAATTTAAAAGGACTTGGGGTGAACATTCCAAGAGCTATCCGTGAAGTTAACGTTCCGCATATTCACGTGCTTCATGATTTGCAGTTGCTGTACCCGTCCGGACTTTTGCTTGCGGGTCAGGAAAAGTTGCCGTTCATCGTAAAGCCAGCCTACGACGTTTACCAGTACCTGTATCGTGTTCGCATTGGAGATCCTGATATGGTGCTGTCGCCGTCAGAGTATTTGCGCCAGGCGTATCTTGATGCCGGGTATTTTAAGCATGCGGAAGTGCGCGTTTTGCGTAATCCGCCTCCGGCGCAAAGTGCACCGCGTCCGCCACGCCGATCACCGGGACCGCTGCGCATCTTTTTTGTGGGTCAGTTGGCGGACCATAAGGGTATTGCCTTTCTTCTCCAGGCGTATAAGCGTATGACCATGGAGAGAAGTCTTCTCATTGTCGGTGACGGACCATTGCGTCCTGTGGTGGAGAAAGCGGTTGAACAGGACAAATCAATCCGCTACTTGGGATATATGCCGCCAGGTGAATTGAGTAAGTTTTTCTCGGTGGTTGACGCCGTGGTCGTGCCTTCTTTGTGTTATGAGAACTCTCCAACAGTAATTTATGAAGCGCTGAATGCCGGCTTGCCAGTGGTGGCGTCTCGCATTGGTGGGGTGGGTGAATTAGTGCAGGAGGGTGTGTCAGGATATTTGTTTACCCCTGGTGACACCACAGATCTTTTACGCGCTATGACAGAGCTTGATGCCAACAAAGATTCCCTTATTGCATCCGGTGAAACGATTCGGGCAACGGTGGCTGATTTCGCGCTTGATAAATATGCTGATCGGTTGATTGAGATTGTACGTGAGATTATTCAGCGTCGGGGATTGGAACGTTTGGACGCTCAAAAATAAATACAGTTACATCGCCATTGCCAATTGCGAACCAGTCGCCGGCAATGGCTTTTGTATTTTCAATAATTTGTGGCGCCTGCCACCAGTAACTATGAATAGCAAAGTAAGCGCGATCAACTCCAGCGAGGTTCATGGCTGAGGTGACGGTCTCAAGGGTGGGGGCAACCTCCACCATGGTTAAAAAGTCTTGATAGAGCGGGCCACCCGTCGGAATAGGGTAGAAGAAGATGTCGTTATGGTAGTAGGTTTTGAAACCGAATTCTTGCACGGCGGCTGCTGCTAAAGCTTGGTCAGACAAGACAATGTAGTCTTCGCCAGCGGCATTTTGTTCGATAGCGTGTACGGCGTTTATGTCAGATGGGCCAACGTTGAAACCGGCCGAGCGGGCATAGTTATCGTGTCTTGGATATGCTCCATAGACGGAGCTCATGCCAAGAATGGCAAGAAGCACGACAAAACCGAGTCGGAGTCCTGTTGGTCGATCTTTTAATCGAGCAGCAATGTCGCCGAGGGTAATGCCGACATACGGCAACAGGAAGAGCGTTGTAAGGGTGAGGAGTCGGAGGGCAAAATCGAGTCGTTCGTATGCAATGAGAAAGGTAAAATCAAAACCCAAACTCATGATGATGAAGTTTACAAACATGGCAGCCGCAACGAGTCCCGGGACGTACCAACCTGATTGTGTTTTACGCGCGCTCCAAATTCCCGGGAGGGCCAGAATGAGCACAATGGCAAACGCGTTATCAATAAACGTGTAGGCCAGGTCACCCCAGGTGTTGAAGTGCGTGCCCACAAATGATGAGATGGGGAGCTGCCAAAACTTGATGAGATTTTCCGGATGAAAGGCTAGGCTTAAGTGCGCGAGCTTTGCTTGAAGCGTGAAGGCGACCGGAAGGGCGATCGATGCGCCGAGCGTGGTCACCCCGATACCTGTATATTTGAGTGCTGACCAATGTTTTGGAATACGCTCGAGGGTGAGGAACACGACATAAATGAGCGCTCCAATACCTGCAAGTGGGTGCGTGATGACAGCAGCAAGTGCAAATAGGAGCGGCACTCCTAGCGGGCGCGAGGGGATAAATAGCGTCCAGGCGGTGAAGATGAATGCCAGGGCCTGCGGGGTGGTTTGTACAAAAGCGGCCAGCGGAAGGAAGAGAAGCGCAAGGAGCGCGGTATGAGAAGTTTTGCGTTCACTGCTGCGGCTAAGAAGTGCAGTTGTGATTCCAGAGGCGGCGAGGAGCGGTGAGAGAAAAGCGTCGAGTGAAAAGAGGGGGAGCGCAAAAAGTTTGATTCCTATGAGTTCAAGTGCATACTCGCCGATATAGTAAAGCGGCTTTGGCGTGATGGTTCCGTATGTAGCGATGTGGGCAATGGTTGCTCGGTGCAAGAACGGGTCAAAGCCATAGCCTAGTCCGTAAACTTGTGCAGCGAGTGAGATCGCTGAGAATAGCCAGCCACCAAACAAAAGTATGCCAAGCGCCGGCATTTTTTCACGGAGGAGTAGCGCGACAGCGCAAGCTAAAGTGATACCGAGCGCGATGAGATTCGTTGGTGGGAAACTTAGCCAGACGGATCGGATGGGTTCTGTGATATGTGTTTGTCCTACCGTCAGCCACCAACCGCACAATGAAACGAGTCCGATCCCAAAAAGGATGATATCGGTTCGAACGACGTGAACGCGGACTCGTTCTGATGTATCGGGAGCGGCGAGGACGCCTGCGATGAGTGTGATTGCTCCGAGTACAAGCAGGAGACTGCCCGTGGTAATAGTGGCAGTATAATAAACAAGACTTCCAAGGATGCTCATGGCGGCGATGACGGTCATGACACCCGTGCCAATCTGAAGGCCGAATACCTTACTGTGTGAAAGTTTTGGCCCGAGTGTGTAGCCTGTGAGTGCAAGGTACAAAATAAGGGCGATGATACCAAACCAAGGTGTTTGGATCGCAAAAGCGCTCAGCAACACGGGAAATAGCCCAAGAATCGGGAGAAGTTTGCGAAACATGGCATTTTTGCGAATATTTGCTAGAATCATAACATGATTGGCTCTCAACGCGACCTCACGAAGCTTTACCCCCATGACTATGTCATGAAGGCGGTAATCTTGCCGTTTATTCCGAAATTCGTCCATCCGAATCACGTTACGGTGTTGCGCTTTTTGTTGACGCCCGTAGTTTTGTCCTTACTCTTTTCTGAGACGTACATTTGGGGTGTGCCCCTGTTCATGTTCGCCGCGGCCACGGATGCGATTGATGGATCGTTGGCGCGAGTCCGTAAGCAGGTCACGCCATGGGGAATTTTCTTTGATCCAATTGCTGATAAGTTACTCATTGGTTCCGTGGCGCTTTTGGTTGCGCTTCAGCACTTTCACCCCGTGATTGTGTTTTTAGCAATCCTCATGGACATGTTGCCGTCATTACGCTGGGCCTCCACCCGCTATGTAGGTACTGTGATGGCAGCGAATGTGTGGGGAAAGATCAAAATGTTTTTGCAATTTTCTTCGCTCACCCTTCTCTTGCTTGGCATTATGTTCCAGCTGCCAATTTTGATTGATATTGGCGAGGTGGTGCTTGTAGCGTCTCTATTGTTTGCTGGCGTGGCAGTTGCCACGTACTCACTTTAGTATGTTTATCCGGCGCCTTGTGTACGCCCTGATCCTTGGTTTATTTTTTGTTTCGACATTGTTTTTGAGCTGGCCCGCCTCCCGAGCGTTGTTCGTTTCTCCGGACGAGCATGCGGCGTATATTTTTGCGGATGCGTTTTCCGATACGGGGGGTTTATTTATTTCTGAAAGTTTGAATGAGGAATTGTCTGGAATTATTCACCCACGCAGCACGATTGGTTATGCAGACGGCATTGTGCCGGCGAGTTTTATTGGCTTCATCGTGTTCTTGGGGATTGTGGGAGCGGTGTTTGGCAAGCTAGCCATGTTTTTTGTGACGCCGGTGATTGCAATTTTTACACTGTTTTTCTGGCGTGAGAGCGTGAAACGTTTATTCCATGACAGTTTCTTGGCGGATGCAGCTGCATTCCTACTCATGTTGCACCCGGCCTTTTGGTACTACTCCGGCAGAGTCATGATGCATAACGTGGCTTTTTTGGGACTCCTCGTGCTCGGCGCATGGTGGTGCCTCGTTCTCCCGTTGTCGGCCAGGGCTGGTAAGCAATCGCGATCAGCCTGGCGTTTGGTGGATTTTGGTTTCGCGGGCTGGATCTTTGGCCTCGCATTAGTAGTGCGCACCGTCGAGATTTTTTGGTTGATTACATTCCTCGGCGTTTTTGCTTGGATGTATCGCTCCATGCTCGGCTGGCGAGCGATAACAAGTTTCGTGATTGGTTTTGGTGCCGCGCTTTTGCTGTTGGCGGGTTTGAATACTGCGGTCTACGGAGCTCCATTTGTGAATGGGTATACGTCGCATTACTCGTATGCAGAGGCTCCGGTTGCTAGCGCTTCCGTGTCTGACACTTCAGCGGAACGGACGAACTTTTTGCTCCCATTTGGTTTTCACGAACAGAATATTCTCGACAACGTTTGGCAGTACGGTTGGAAGTTGTATCCATGGATGAGCGTGCTTGCACTTATTGGAATAGCGCTCGTGATGTTTGAAAAGGGGCCGCAGCGAAAGCTTTGGATGGGTACTTTGCTGCTGACACTGGGCTTAGCCATCTGGCTTGGAGCGGTGTATGGCAGCTGGAAAATTATCGACAATCCTGACCCGTCGATTATTTCTTTGGGGAATTCACATGTGCGTTATTGGTTGCCGTTATTTGCGTTAGGTTCTTTGCTTGGTGCGAAGACCTTGCGGTACATGTATGGTGACGGATCGCGTTTACGTGTAGTGCAGGTTGCTGGCGTTATGGTGCTCGTGGTACTGCTCTCACTGCGTCTTGTGTTCTTTGGTCATGATGGTTTTGTACCGAGTAGAGTAGCGCTAGAGACATTTGCAGTGAAGAAGGCTGCTATCCTTGCCGCTACAGCGCCGGAGTCGATTGTGGTGGTGGATCGGGCCGACAAATATCTTTTCCCAGAGCGACGCGTCGTGGTTCCACTCCGGAGTGAGACTACGTATGCGGCCTTACCGGAAATGCTTGAGTTAACCCCGGTATACTATTTTGGTATCACACTTCCAGCTGTGGATCTTGAGTATTTAAATACACAAAAGTTGCCGCCGCTTGGACTTAAGATTGAGTTTGTACAGACGGTTCAGGAAGAATCGCTGTATCGATTTGTTTTCGTACCATGAAACGGATAATCGTTATTCAAGGCGTGATCTGGTGCTTACCCGTCCTTTTATGCGGAGGACTGCTTTGGCGTTATCTGTCCCCACTTGGAAGTAGAGTGGTGGTGTATTCCATGGGGGACACGTCACCGTTTGTCCAGCGTCTCTTGCCGGACAGTCGAGTAAGCGCAGTTACGGGAAATGGTGTAACTGCAGCGGTGACGCTGCTTGATGAGCCGGTGTATTTTTCTGTTACGCCACCGCCAGGAAATTTCACCTCCGTGAAGGTCGAGCTCGCTTTTGATCCGGGTGGTACGCCCACGTTTGAACTTGGTGGATTGCAGGATGTAGCCTCACAATCTTTTGCTTTTCAACCGCTTTCCAATGATCTCCTTGAACATTTGGGGTGGACTCGGCATGAGCTTGAAAATGGTTTATCGGTGTTTTCAAGAGATGCAAAGAGTCAGGCTTATGGTGATTTTTTGGTGAATCCGCCAGAGCGGAGTGAAGTGGCAACGTATCGAGCAACCTATCCTGCTCCGTTCCGATTGCCAAGCTATCAACCACTTGGAACTTTGCAGAAATTTGATGTCAGTTTACGCGGACCTCATGAATTGCTTACGTACATCAAAAACGAAGATTTTGGCCTGTTCCTCACATACACAGATGTGAACCGATCCTATGGAGCCGATGAAGGTTCTGTACGCGTACTTGATGAGGCGGGCAATTTGATGCTGGATTACGTACTTCGAGATGACGGAAATATTTATGATAACCAGTACCCATCCGTAAAACAAACGATCAGTTTGAGTGGTCATGATTGGCCGGAAGGGGTGTATCGGATTGTGTTATCAGGCACATCAGACATTTTTTGGCGATCAATTCTAACTCCACAGCGCTACATGGTGGTGAAAAATCGCGTGTTCATCGGCGACGATGTTGGTTATTTAGCGGCGCCTCGGTCCACGACGCTCTACACTGATGCGGATCGGGTAACCTTTGAAACTCAGCATCAAGAAGGTCTGCAGACGGTACAGGTTGGCGAGACTGCACTCCAGATTGCTGAGGTGGGCGGGAAGTATGCGGCCACGCTTCCAAGTGGCGACCTTGTTTCGGTGCGTAGCCCCGTGGGAGACGTAAAACTGACAGGGGAGGGAAAGTATTCATTCTCAGAAGAATCATTTTTTGATCCTGACCCAACACCAGTTACGGCTTTTACGGATCTGTCAGACACAGACGTACAGTACGTGCTTGCGCAGCTGGCGCCCGTGACCTATGACAATGGTTGGCGGATTGCAAGTGGCACCTACGCAACCGAAGATTTGGCCGTAGAGAACGGCGCGTATAAATTTGCACTCTCCGCTCCTGGCATTCATGATGATTTAGGAAGGGTTGAAATTCATGCTGTCACGGTTACATTCACGAAAGCTCCCATGACCGGACATGATTTCTTGCTTGCGCTTAAGCACGTGGTTAAGTTATTGCTACCATAATATGTTGAAACTCTGGTATACCGGATTTGTGGTAGCGGCGATCACCTTTGTGGTTTTAGCGTATGTTGAATGGCGAATTCCTGGCTTTGTCAGTCAGGTCTTTCCACTTACCTACGTGCTCGCTGTCGCGGTGGTGTGCGGGCTTATGAGCTTGCTTGGTTCGCCAATTGTACAATCCGTTGGGAAGCTTCACAAAGTGCTCGCGATTGGCGTGGGGCTTGTTGGTGCAATTGCATTGTTTCATGCGGGGGAGAGTTTTGGGGCGTATCGATTGGTGCTTGCGCTTGTCATGCTTGTATTGCCACTTGGCTTGCTCAAAGCGCTTGAGGATGTTAAATAATCATCATATGAATGACTGTCTGTTTTGCAAAATTGTTGCCGGTGATATTCCTTCACACAAGATCTACGAAAATGACCGCGTCATGGCTTTTCTTGATATTGGTCCAGTAAGCACGGGGCATACACTTGTGATTACAAAAGCGCATGCAGAAAATCTGGCTGAGAATTCAGTTGAGGATGCTTGTGCGCTCATGGTAGCTATTCACGATCTCGCTCCAAAGATTACGCAAGCAGTTGGGGCGCAGGGCTATAACCTGGGTATGAACCACGGTGTGGCCGCGGGGCAGGATGTACTCCACACCCATTTACATATCATGCCGCGTCAGGACGGCGTGGCTCGAGACTTCAAAAAAACCCATCCTAGCCAAGAAGAGCTCACAAAAGTAGCTGAAATGATTCGTGCTGGCTTAAATTCTGCTAATTAAAGCTAAATTATTAGGGTTGACCGGGTTTGGGGGGTTCCTGTAAGGTTAGGAGTGATATGAAAGTGCTCGTGACCGGTGGCTGCGGATTTATTGGTTCGCATTTTATTCGTACGGTGTTAGCCGAACGGCCTGATTGGGAGGTCGTCAATTTGGATTCGTTGACTTACGCCGGAAATCTTGCAAACACCATTGATGTTCAGACCAACCCACGGTACCGTTTTGTGTACGGTTCAATCACCGATAAACAGATTGTTGATGAGCTCGTGAAGGATGTTGATGTGGTAGCGCATTTTGCCGCCGAGACGCATGTGGACCGGTCGATTGTTGACGCTGAACCTTTTATCTTGACGAACATTCTTGGAACCCAGCGCATTATTGATGCCTGCGTGCGTCACGGGAAGCGCTTGCATCATGTAAGCACGGATGAAGTTTTTGGTTCACTTGGCCCAACTGACGCTAAATTTAATGAAGCAACGGCATATAGCCCGCGCAACCCTTATAGCGCCACGAAAGCTGCTTCAGATCATTTGGTTCGTGCGGCGATCGATACGCACGGTTTGCAGGCCACGGTCTCCAACTGCACTAATAATTACGGACCGTTTTTGTATCCGGAAAAGTTTTTGTCGATTGCAATTACAAACCTGATTGATGGCGACCCAATTTTTATTCATGGTGACGGCCGTCAGGTGCGTGACTGGATTCATGCTCACGATCACGCTTTGGGTGTAATCGCGATTATTGAAAAAGGTAAAGTCGGTGAGACATACATGATGGGCGGAAATTCGGAGTTGAGTGTGCTTGATACCGCGAAAGCCTTGCTTGGAGTTATGGGGCTTACGGACAACATGCTTGAGTACCAGAAAGATCGCCCGGGTCAGGATCGAAGGTACGCTATTGATTACAGCAAGATCGAGCGTGAGCTCGGCTGGCGACCAACCCGTACGTTTGAAGAAGGTTTACGCGATATGGTGCTTTGGTATCGGAAAAATGAGGCCTGGTGGCGTCCGATCCGACAAGGATCAGCGTATCGAGAGTGGTTTAAGCAACAGTTTGGCAGAGTGCTATGAAGATCCTGCGCCCATTCGAAGGTTTACTTGTACTTGCGCCCGAAGTCTTTGCTGACGATCGTGGTTTTTTCATGGAGACATTTAACGCCGATAAGTTTGCGGAGCTTGGTTTGCCTACAGTGTTCGCGCAGGACAACCATTCGGCTTCAGTGGCGGGAGTGCTGCGAGGTTTGCATTTTCAGTTGCCACCCAAAGCTATGGGGAAACTTGTGCGTTGTACCCGTGGAAAAATTTGGGATGTGGCTGTTGATTTGAGAAAAGACTCGGTGACGTACAAGCAATCTTTTGGCATTGAGCTATCTGCTGATAATAAAAAAATGCTCTGGCTGCCGGCGGGTTTTGCGCACGGTTTTTACGCACTTCAAGATTGTGAAGTGGTGTACAAATGCACGGAGACGTATGATAAGGCAGGAGATGGAAATGTCGCTTGGAATGATCCTGAGTTGTCCGTGGTTTGGCCGCTTTCAGGTGCCCCGATTTTATCAGCGCGTGACCAAGCTGCTCCACTTCTTAAGGATCTCAACTTGCCTTTTTAATCACTGTTCTGCGTTCGTCGCTTATGAAAATTTTGATCACGGGCGGGAAGGGAGCGCTTGGTCAAGATGCGCAAAAGATTTTTTCTGCACACGGTCACGACGTGCTAGCGCTTGATCGAGAAGGTCTCGATATTACGAATGAAGCTCAGGTCAAAGAGCTTGTAACGCTTGAACATCCGGATGTAATTGTAAACTGTGCCGCGTATAACTTGGTTGATAAGGCCGAAGATCCGGCTGTGTACCCTACCGCTTACGCTATTAATGCCCTTGGGCCAGAGTATCTGGCTCGTGCAGCAAAGTTGGTAGGGGCTGTGTTTGTGCATGTAAGTACCGATGCTGTCTTTGCGGGTGACAAGCCTGAGGGGTATGTGGAGACAGATGCTCGCGCACCAATCTGTAAATACGGAGAATCAAAGGCCGCTGGAGAAGAGCTGATTGAGGCCGTGCAAGGTAAATATTATATCGCGAGAACTACACGCCTCTTTGGCGCTCCGGCAACATCAGCTGACGCTAAGGAGAGTTTTATTTCGATCATGATGCGTTTGGCGGCTACGAAGCCAGAAATTCAGATTATTGATGAAGAAATTGGTCGACCAACATACACGCCGGATCTGGCGCGGGGCATTTATGATCTCGTGGTGGGCGCCTATCCATTTGGCATTTATCATCTTGTAAATGACGGACCGGGGGTGACTTGGTACGCCTTTGCGGAAGAGGCATTCGCAATCAAGCCCACGACCACTCCAAGGATTCCTGTTCCGGCTGCTGTTTTTCCTAAGCCAGCAGCACGAGGAAAATTTGTGGTATTGCAAAATACAAAATTTCCACCACTTCGTTCCCGTGTCGAGGCATTGAGGGAGTTTTTAAGTTGATTTATTGGACAAGTGGAAGTTCGTACACTGAGGGTGCGGTTGTGGTTCCGGGGGTGATTTGCGCATCTGCAAAAAACAGATTCTTGCCTCCAGCGTCGAGCCAGATATCTTGCATGTTGGTATCTACAAGGAGAGGTACGACTTCACGGGTTTCATGGACATTTCGGTCATACGCAAGGAGCGTTGTGCCGCTCACGACAAAGAAGCTATCCGCTACAGGGTGCCAGGCGACATCGTGGACAGTTTGACCTTCTCTTGTGATGAAGGTTTTTTCGCCACTTACAGCGTCATATGTGTTTACTTCGGTTCCGTCGGTCCAGATAAGTAGATTTTCGTTGTCGAGCCAGTCAAAGGCTAGGATTGCCGTTGGGAGCTCGACCACCTCGCCGCCCTGTCGGGCGATCATGAACCCAAGATTTCGTTCATCAGCAATGAGAATATACTCAGGATCTTCTTCAAGGAGGCGATATGTGCCTTCTGGCAACAGAGCAATGAGCTCTTCCGTTGGACTTGTACCCGTCTTTACTTCTACGTTCGCGCCGTTATCAAAGAATCGAATACTAGCACTGTCAGTGGCAGTGATGATGTGATCGTCATGGGCGCGAAGAGCGAGTGATACAGCGCTGCCTTCAAGGAGTACGGGTTCAGTGTCAGCAAAGAGGCGAGCGGTAACGTAGCTGGTTTTTCCTTCATCAACCCTAAGCTTCTGGCTCCACTCGTGATAACCTTTTTTTTGTAAAGTTATTTCATGAAGATTAGGCATGATGCGCTGCACGACGTAGGGGGTTTTTTGAGCAAGATTTTGTCCGTTAAGCACAATGTTGCTTCCGCGTGGATACGTGGTGATTGCAAGTACGCCCGTTTGTTGGAGGTGTCTATTTGAAATATTTAAACGATACCCAGCGGTGTAGAAGACGACGAGCGGGGCCGTAATAACAAAAACAAGCACAAAGACAAGGAAGATGAGGCGCCGAAGAGAGATATGCATACCTTGAAGAATAGCAGATTTTTCAGGCCTTCGCTAGCATGTTACAATCCTCCCATATGTTAAGTTCTGAAGAATCAAAGTCGCCGCTTGCTGCGCCGCTTAAGGCCTTATTTTATTTAGGTTTTGCCGCCTTCTTTTTTGTGTTTGGGTATACCCTTGGTGAAGCTCCGGGTAGCGCTGACACAGGTGCGGTGAAGACGGGTGATGTTCTTGGTCAAAATGCGCCCGCGCCGGATTGGGTGGATGACGATGTGAATTTCAAGATGTTTTGGGACGTTTGGAGCATGGTACAGAAACAATATGTTGATAGTCCGGTAGAGGATAAGGATATGTTCTACGGCTCCCTACAGGGCATGGTTGCCAGTCTGCAGGACCCGTATACAACATTTTTTACACCAAAAATGGCCGAGGGCTTTAACCAGCAATTGGACGGTACTTTTTATGGGATTGGAGCCGAGATTGGTCTTGATGAAGTTGGAAATATCGTTGTTGTTGCTCCAATTTCAGGTACGCCAGCTGAGGCCGCAGGTTTGCGTCCGGATGATTACATTCTCGCTATTGATGATGTTGAGACCACGGGCATGACTGTTAATGAGGCGGTCGCAAAAATTCGCGGCGAAAAGGGTACTACAGTGACCCTTACTATCGGTCGACCAGAAAAGGAGCCTATAGCGGTGCCGATTGTTCGCGATGAGATTAAAATTGACAGTGTTAATTGGAAGGTTCGTGAAGATGGGGTTGGAGTGATTGGTATTAATGTTTTTAATGAAGAGACCCCTAGGCTTTTTGCTGACGCAGTACAGGAATTACAGGATAAAGGTGTAACAGAGCTTATTGTTGATTTGCGTAATAATCCAGGCGGATTATTGAATGCAGCCATTGACTTGGCGGGTTACTGGATTGGTGATAAGGTGGTGGTCATTGAGGACACAGGGGAAGACCAGACAGAATTAAAGGGTATGGGTGTGCCGCTTTTGGGTACCACTCAGACCGTTGTACTGGTGAATGGTGGTTCTGCTTCGGCTTCGGAAATTTTGTCTGGGGCGTTACAGGATTACGGGAAAGCGACGCTTATTGGTGAGCAGACTTTTGGAAAAGGATCAGTGCAGGAATATCATGATCTTCCAGATGGAAGTGCTGTAAAAATTACCGTCGCCCATTGGCTTACGCCACTTGGTCGTTCTATCAATAAGCAGGGCATTGCTCCGGATCAGGTGGTTACTTATTCTTTGGACGACGTACATGCCGATGTTGACCCACAATTCCAAGCGGCGCTCGATTACCTCCAGACGCACTAAGGGTGAGCGCGAGCGTCATCGTACCGAGGTCTCTGCCGGAGGCTTGGTTTTTAAGCGTACGAAAGACGGGATTGTGTTTGCCATGGTGGTGGATTCTTACGGCAAATGGGCCTTTCCAAAGGGTCATGTGCGTGAGGGCGAGAAATATCGTGATGCCGCCATTCGTGAGATTCGAGAAGAAATGGGACTTACGGGTTTGCGTCATGTGTGCCGTTTAGAGAGTATCGATATTTGGTTCCGTGATCGATTTGTTCATAAGGGTAAATTGATTCATAAGTATATCCACTACTTTTTGTTTGAAGCTCCTGTAGACGCTGAGCTGACGCGTCCAAAACCGGTGCAGGGAGGTGAGAATATTCGGGCTGTTGCCTGGGTTCCTGCACAGGAGCTTCTCAAGCGCTCCAGTTATCGCGATATGATAGGGATTATTAAGAAGGCGTTGCGTGTATGCATGTTGCCCTCCTCGAGGATGTAAATGCACTTGGACCAAAGGGCGCTACCGTCGATGTTCCAGACGGGTATGCGGTGAATTTTTTATTTCCTCAGCATCTTGCGGTCAAGGTAGGGGATGCTGTAGCTACAGATAAAGATGAGGCTGAGCGATTGAAAGCTGTGAAGAAAGAAACTATTTCACCCGATCAGGCATTAGCGGGGGATTTAGATGGGCTTGAGGTGGTTGTTCAAGCGAAGATGAAGAAGGGCAAAATGACAGCCCCAATCACCGCTACCGAAGTTCGAGCGGCACTTAAGGAAATGGGCTACACGGTACCGAAGAGCGCTATTAAGATGGAGCCTATAACTACGCTCACTTCTGAAGATGTCCCCATTCAACTCCAAAATGGGTTTGAAGCGAGTATTACAGTTGTGGTAGAACAGGGCGCATAGACGCCTTGTTTTTTTATCCTGGACGTCCCAAGTATTACGATATGAAACATCATTTTTTGTTTGTCGTAGGTGGTGTCATGAGTGGGGTAGGTAAGGGAACTTCTACTGCGGCACTTGGTTTAACGCTTAAAGCCAAGGGTTACAAAGTGACGGCAATCAAGATCGATCCGTACGTAAATTTGGATGCCGGAACCATGAACCCCGTTGAACACGGTGAGGTATTCGTGACGATTGACGGAGATGAGACGGATCAAGATATCGGTACATATGAACGTTATCTCGGTGTGGATATCACCAAGATTAACTACATGACGACCGGTAGGGTGTACCAATCGGTCATCGAGAAGGAGCGTAACCTTGAGTATGGCGGTAAATGCGTTGAGGTGGTGCCTCACGTACCTGAGGAGGTCATCCGTCGCATTGAGACGGCTGCGAAGGCTGCCAAGGCGGACATTACTCTTATTGAAGTTGGGGGAACGGTGGGTGAGTATCAGAATATTTTGTTTCTTGAGGCCGGGCGTCTTATGCAGGTGAGGCATGGCAAGAATGTGAAGTTTGCGCTCGTGAGCTACTTGCCGGTACCGCCGTCGGTTGGGGAGATGAAGACGAAGCCGACACAATACGCTGTCCGCACCTTAAATAGCGCTGGTATCCTGCCTGATTTTGTGATTGGTCGGTCTGAACAGCCCATGGATGAACCGAGAAAGACAAAGATCGCTCAGTTTTGTCAGGTGTCGCCGGAGCATATTATTTCCGCTCCAGACGTAAGTTCAATTTACGATATTCCGGACATGTTTGAGGAACAGCAATTTGCAAAGAAAGTTTTAAAGAGTTTTGGTTTGCGTGCAAAGAAGAATGATTTGGCGGCCTGGAATACATTCGTGAAGGCAAGAAAAAATGGACATAAAGAAGTCAGGGTGGGAGTGATCGGAAAGTATTTTTCCACTGGAAACTTTACGTTGTCTGATGCCTATATTTCTGTGCTTGAAGCGGTAAAGCATGCGGGGGCCGCGGCTGGAGTTATGCCGAAGATTGAGTGGCTGAATTCAGAAGAGTATGAGAAAGACCCTAAGAAGCTAAAGGAGCTCGATGCGCTTCAGGCGGTGATTATCCCGGGCGGTTTTGGGTCCCGTGGCATTGAAGGAAAAATTGCAGCAATCAATTACGTACGTAAACACAAAATTCCGTATCTCGGCCTGTGTTATGGCATGCAGTGTGCAGTAATTGAGTTCGCTAGAAACGAACTGGGCTGGAAGATGGCGAATACAACGGAAATTGATCCAAAGAGCGAGCATCCCGTTATTGATCTCATGGCTGGTCAGGGGGAGAATGTAAGGGGCAAAAAGTACGGAGGTACGCTTCGGTTGGGTTCCTATAAGTGCAAGTTAGCTGAAGGTTCCGTGTCTCGTAAGATGTATAACGATGCGGTTATCTCAGAGCGTCATCGTCATCGTTACGAATTTAATAACACATATCGATCTGATCTTGAGAGTGCTGGTCTTGTTATTGCTGGCACCTCCCCTGATGATCACTTGGTAGAAATTGTAGAAGTGAAAAATCATCCATTCTTTGTTGGGGTACAATTTCATCCGGAGTTCCAGTCCCGGCCACTGGCGCCACATCCGTTGTTTGTCGGACTTCTGAAAGCTGCTAAAAAACAAAAGACTCGGTAATCACCGAGTCTTTTGTTTTGTGTTTCTCGCTTAGGCCTTAGCGGCAACTGGAACTACTGAAACGAAGGTGCGCATCTGGAGTTTACCGGTGAAGTTTGGCATGCGCTTTTTGTTGAACTTTACCAAGCCGTCCTTGAGGGCGTACATGGTGAAATCTTTTCCGGCGCGAACGTTTTCTGAAGCGTGAACCACGGTACCGCGCTGGCGGACGATGATTTCTCCAGTCTTCACATATTGACCATCGGTACGTTTAACTCCCAG
>DAORIP010000004.1:0-14160 GCA_035438565.1 bacterium
ATAGACGATCAGATTGACGAAAAGCCTAGTCTTAGGCATACTACGCCGTATCGTTATCGATATCAAACATAGAGATATTAGTCATTAGGAATTAGTAGAATTTAGACAAGAGACTTTAGAGCCTACCAAAATCTCTAATATCTAATGACTAATATCTAAATTCTTCAGTAAAAATATGCCAACACGTCATCATATTTCACGAAAGAGCGCGAACGAGCGTTTTGCCGTGAAACGCAAAGAGGCCGAATTTACCCGCCGCAAGAACAAGGCCAAGCGCCTTGCAAAACTTGAGAAAAAGGCTGCTAAGTAGCGAAAAAACCGCCCAAGACTTGATTGTCGGGCGGTTTTGTGTTAGACTAAGATATCCTTTTGCCTTAATATCAGCGCAAATTCATCGGGTGGAGCCTTACGGCTCACCCATGGCATGAATGAGCGGTACATATTGAGACAAGAGGTTATAACTCTTGTTTTTTATTTTATGGAAGCGTTAGCCATTGTTCACCCCGTTACCAATACCCCCATGGGCACCTTGCCCCGTGCCCAAGCCATTCAAGAAGGTGCTTGGTGCCGATCCACAAACGTCTTTGTTATGAACAGCAAGGGCGAAATTTTGTGTCACCAGCGATCCCTTGGAAAGGAACGCATGCCTGGCGTTTGGTCCACTCACCTTGGTGGCCACGTGGGCGGTGATGAAAGCTACGAAAGCAATGCCCAGAAGGAATTAACTGAAGAATCCGGAATCGTCGTTGATGCAAGCGCACTCATTCCATGGCGTACCACCAAACTCGAAAAAGCTCATCTCTGGGTTAAGGAATTCGTCGTACACGTCGATAAGGACATCAATGAGCTCATCCCGCAACCAGGAGAAGTCGAGTGTTTCGCCTGGATGTCACCTGAAGACATCTTGAAGGCTGCCGGCAACGATGACAAAAACTGGTGCGCCGGAACCCACAACTTCATGGTGGAATATCACTGCCTCCGCGCTGCACTCACCGCCTCTCGCGTTCAGGCACATTTGTCTACGGGAGTCGATCTCCACACCTGGCATCCCCTCGAGCCACAATCATAGCCTTACGGCTATTTTTGTTTACCCTAAGACTCAGTGTTTGTGTTAAACTGCGAGAGCTATGAATACTCGCTTTCTCCCCTTACTTGCAGCCATGCTCGTCTTAGGTGCCGGATGTGCCAAAACACCTGAGCCAATTGTCTTACCTGATCAACCCGATCACGAATCCGTACCGCTTGGCGGAGAAATAGAGATTACAACTGCTCAAATCGTTAAAGAGGCTACGGTAAACGAATTTGCTCGTTGTACGCTTGATTTATCCTATCCAAACTTTGCAGCCGAACAACTCAACCCTGTACAACGATTACAGATTGAACACGAGATTGCTCACTTCTTAGCAAGAAGTCTCAACGCCACCACTGAAGTAGATACGCCTGCAGATATTGAACCCGTTGCTGAAACCTACGTACATGACTGCGAAGCTGAGATTAATTATGAATACGAATATTTGCGCGATGCCGGTGAAGAGTTATTCATGAACCTGAAACGCAGTCTTGAAACTGATTACATGGTCACTATCAATAGCAACCAACTCTTAAGCATCAAGCTAGATGAATTTGCGTATACCGGTGGGGCTCACGCCAATCAAAACAGCGCCTTCATCAATGCTGATCTCAGCACGCACCAACTTCTTACTCTGGACGACATTATCGATTCAGCCCATTTGAAGGCCTTCACTCAGCTTGAAAAAACCAAACTCCTCGCCGAAAACAAAGACAGTCTGTATCCGGAGTCCGCAGCTGAATTCGAAACCATCATTGCTGACACGAACTGGATTGTGTCTGATGAAGACTTGAAACAGTTTGGCAAAGCGGATAACTTCTCTCTGACTCCCACTGCCATCATCATTCATTACAACGCCTACGATATCGCGCCTTACGCCGCCGGCCCAATTGATGTCGAAATTCCGTACACAGACATTAAGTCCATGCTGAATCCCGAGAGTCCTGTTGCGCGACTGTAATTGATATCCCGTTACACGCTCTCTTGAATCATGAGCGTCGACGCCGTTACGGACAGAGTATACGTGGTTGCAATAGCGGCAACACGTACCTTGCACATAATTGAGATTGAAGCCTCCGGATCTGTATTTACAACTTGCTGTTCCATGCCGGTCATCACGACTGCATATAATTTATTTGTTTGGTTGAGTAATGGTAATGCAGTTGCAGGAACAAAATTATCGTAATCTGGACTGTTCGTGCCAATACTCAGCGTAACCGTCGAAAGAACAGTGCCGGCACAATTGCTGAGCGCGACGTAAAAAGCCTGGGGTATGACAGCACCAACACCGCCGATACGACTGACTTCCGTCGTACCCGTTGTTTTACCGTCAATTTCTCCCGTTGTCTCAAGGATCGCTGTTGTAATGAACGACATACATAAAAATTACGACTTATATTTTCAGTATACACATGAAAATATAAGTCGAGCACAGCCCTGTTTACAAAACGACTACTCGAAATTTGCTGTAAAGGTTTCACGCTAGGCATGTCCATAAGGTCACACAAAAAAACCACCTACCGAAGCAAGTGGTTTTTTGGTGACCTTACCGGGAATCGAACCCGGATTTAAGGCTTGAGAAGCCTCTGTCCTAACCGTTAGACGATAAGGCCGTACAGAAAACCGATCCAAGTTTGTCGGCTACGTTGTCGCTGGCCTCCGTCGGCTTCACCGTAGGATTTACCTACGCCTCAGCCTTACTCGGCCAGCTCCTAGTAGCCACCAAACTTAATCAGTTTTCTTAGCTTGAGCACGAACTAATTCGCCGGTAGAATAGCAAGTTATTTTGATTTCGTCAAAGGGATCGTATACACTGGATCAAAATTCATAATTTCGCGGTATGTCAAAAGCACGGATTATCTTAATAGCCTTAGCAGTAGGTGTTGTCGCCCTTATCTGGGCAGCGACGTCATTCACTAAAAAAATCGCTGAAACCCCAGAAATCTACAAGGTTGGCGAAGACTTTGTCATGGCACTCGCTGAGCAGGATTATGACGCCGCAGCCGCGCTGGCCGTCAGCGAACTCCAGGGCCCTGAATCCCGTTCGGCTCTTGAAAGTGTCGCCACCGAAAATAGCGATATCTTGAATGCAAAAACTGAAGTTCATTTTACTGGTCGCGGCATTGACAACGAAATCCGATACGCTTCCGGTACAGTCACCTCCGGTACTATCGAATCCCCAATCTACATGGAGTTTCGTGATGAAAACGGCGAAACCAGAGTATCTTTCCTGAGCTTCAATGCTGACGATGTTCCAGACTACAGCAACAGCACCGTAAGCGAATAAGCAAAAAACGGCACGCCACCGCGTGCCGTTTTATTTTTCTATGCAACCCTTAAGCGACAATGAACTGGAAATCTCCTTTGCCCGCTCAAGTGGCCCCGGCGGCCAAAACGTCAACAAGACCTCAACAAAAGCCCAGCTTCGGTGGCACGTCATGAGTTCAAGTGCACTGAGTAATGAAGAGAAAGAGGTCGTTCTCAAAAAACTAGCGCACCGCATAACGCAAGATGGATACATTGCAATTGATAGTAGCGAGGAAAGATCACAGCTCCAAAACAGAGAGCGAGCCATCGAGCTCCTCAATACCCTTCTTACTGAAGCGCTCACCCCTGAAACTCCCCGCCGCAAAACCCGCGCCCCCTACAGCGCCAAGCTCAAACGCTTGGACAGCAAACGTAAAAACAGTGAGCGCAAAGCTTCACGTAAACCGCTTGATCTTGACTAGCTGTCAACTTTTCCCCAGACAAATTTACCAAAACATAAAGCGTGGAGTATCCTCAAGGAACTTCACGCTTTATTGTTTGCATGTATGTGTGGAATTATCGGCTTTATTGGAAAAGAAGACGCTGTCAATCATATTACTGACGGATTAACCATTTTAGAAAACCGTGGCTACGACTCCGCCGGTATTGCCACCCTCTCCCCCAACCAAGAACTGGTGCTTACCAAGTTCGCAAGTGGTGACAGCGGAGACGCTATTAGCAAGTTAAAGGAAGCAGCCGCTCGACACGTGGGTCACAAACTAGGGATTGGGCACACGCGCTGGGCCACCCACGGCGCCAAAACGGACATCAATGCCCACCCCCACCTGGATGCCAAAGCCCGCGTAGCTGTGGTGCACAACGGTGTCATTACCAACTACACCACCCTCAAAGACAAACTTCAGGCTGCAGGTATTCCGTTTGTGTCACAAACCGATACCGAGGTCATTGCTCAATTGATCGGCTACGAGCTTGATCACGGACTCGATCTTCCCGCTGCCGTCAAAAGCACGCTTCAACAACTCGAAGGTACATGGGGCTTAGCTATCATCTCCCCCCTACTCCCTGATGCCATCATGGTTGCAAAAAACGGCAGCCCGATTGTCATAGGTATCGCAGAAGACAAAGCCTTCATCGCCTCAGAGCCGGTAGCCTTTGGAGCCGCAACGCGTGATTTTATCGCCTTACAAAATGGCGAGATTGCTCTTGTACGTGCCAACCGAGAAGGTTTGGACTTGAGCCGTCTTGAAAAAGCCGCAGAGGAAACGGTGAGCGTTTCTCCGGACCCATACCCCCATTGGACGATTAAAGAAATTTTAGAGCAACCCGAAGCCGTAAGAAGAGCACTCAATCACGGCGCACGGCTTAAATCGGAAACCGAGGTAAAGCTTGGTGGACTTGAGATCCGCCAACAAGAATTAACAAACATCAAGCATCTCGTGATTGCAGCCTGCGGTACGTCCTATCATGCTGGGCTTTACGCTGCGCACACCATGCGCGCCTTACGAGCCTTTGAAACCGTACAAGTAATCGATGCCTCAGAACTCACTCCGCAACATTTCCCAAGCTTAGGTGCTGGACTCCTCGTCATCTCACAATCTGGAGAAACCAAAGACGTACACCGCGCCGTCATTTTGGCTCAGGAAATGGGCGTTCCCGTGTTTTCTGTTGTAAATGCGGTTGGATCACTCATTGCCCGAACAACCCAGTGCGGCGTGTACTTAAACGCTGGTCGGGAACGGGCAGTGGCCTCTACAAAAGCCTTTGTCACCCAAGTCACAGCCCTCGAACTCATGAGTATTTGGTTTGCCGAACAACGTGAAAAAGAAACTGCCAAGCGGCGTCAGCTCATTGATGAGCTCCGGCGCTTGTCCACAAACTTAGATGAAGTCCTCAAAGTCCGCGGCCAGTGTCAAGAAATCGCAAAAACCCTGGTCGGAAACGAACACATGTTTGTCCTTGGCAAAGGCTACGCTGAGGCGATTGCGAGAGAAGGTGCCCTTAAAATCAAAGAGATCACCTATCTCCATGCGGAAGGTTACCCGGGCGGCGCGCTCAAACATGGGCCCTTTGCACTCATTGAAGAGAACACTCCCGTTCTCCTCATCATCCTTGATGACGAACACGCCAACCACATGCGTACTGCCGCAGAAGAGGTCAGGGCTCGTGGCGCCCGCACTATCATCATTACTGACCGTCCAAGTCTGGCCGAACACGTTGCGCATGACACCATCATTCTTCCCAAAGACGGTTCATTAGCTGGACTCTTGGCCACGGTTCCCATGCAACTCATAGCCTATGAACTCGCCGTACTGAAGGGCATCAATCCTGACAAACCAAGAAATCTTGCAAAAGCAGTGACCGTGGATTGAGGCCTACAGCGAACGAATTTTGCGCGCCGTGCTGACATGCATCCCAGCAAAAAGCGCTACGCCAAGCACTGCCACCACAGCCAACGACAACCACGGATTACCATCTGAATACCCTGTAACTGCAAAACGGAGCAGGTTAATGTTGTGATGCAATGGGTTAAACATGCTCACCGTATTCCAAGGATCTGGCAAATTGGCAATCGGATAAAACACACCGGCCAAGAAGATCATGGGTTGCATGATGAATGTGGTCATGAAGGTGAGTGATTCAAAACCCTTTGACCACATACCAAACACCACGCCGAGCATGCCAAACTCAAGCCCGGTGAGCACCATGCCAAGCAAGAGCAAAAGTGGATGCTCAAGGGACAATCCCGGAATAAACCAACCGGTAAACAAAACTGCGATCACAATCGTGATAAACGCGCGTGTAACAGCAGCCAGTGCATAAGCAATCCCAATCCCCCATGGCTGCACCGGAACCAACTGCAAATCCACAATTGAACCGGTGTTCTTAGCAATAATCAAGGCAAAAGCAGGATTAGAAAAACTGCTATTAACCATGTTCATGGCCAACAAACCAGTGTAGATAAACAACAAGTAATTCACATCTCCCACCATCTGACCTCCGGCCACAATCCCAAAGACGGAAAGATACAGCACAGTAGACACAATCGGGCTAAACACGGTGTCCATCCACAACTTCTGGAAACGCTTGACCTCACGCGCATACAGCGCCCACATGTACGTCATATTATTTCGTCAATTCAAGGAAAATCGTTTCTAAAGACGCGGCTCCGGACTTAATTGATTTCAAATTGCCGTTGTAATGAGAAGTAATGGCGTGCATATCGGCCTCAAGATCAACGAGCGGGTACTCAAACTCAACCCCCACCGCTTTCACCTTTGGCAGATGCTCAACGCTCGCATCAAACAATTCAAAGTGAATGGTGTTCTGCGCAAATTCTTTTTGGAGCTCTTTCAAATTGCCTTCACGAATCACTTTGCCGTGATTAATGAGCGTGATACTGTCACACAGCTGCTCCGCCTCTTCCAGGTAGTGGGTGGTAAACAAAATCGTCGTGCCTTCTGCATTTAAACGCCGAACCAGTTGCCAGATGCGTTGGCGCAAAGCCACATCTACCCCCGCCGTTGGCTCATCTAAAATAAGAAACTTCGGTTTGTGCAAAATCGCCTTGGCAATCATAAGGCGACGTTTCATCCCGCCGGACAGATTCCGCGCACGTTCTTCTGCCTTATCCGTTAAATCAAGCTCCGCCAACACGGCATCTATCCGAGCATTGCGCTCTTTGGCGGGCACTCCGTACATGCCGGAAAAATAGTACAAAACTTCGCGCACCGTAAAGGCCATTTCAACGGTGATCTCCTGCGGCACAACGCCCATGAGCATTTTTGCTTTACGTACCTGCTTCAAAATATCGACACCAAAAATTTCAATGCTCCCCGCATCTGGAACCAGAGTACCGCTAATCATGCCAATCAACGTAGATTTTCCAGCTCCGTTTGGGCCAAGCAAACCATGAATCTTACCAGCTTCAAGCTTAAGAGAAACATCCTTCAACGCCTCGACTACTGGACGCTTTGGTGGGTAAAAAGTTTTACGGACCGCCTGAACGTGAAGTGGAATCATACAGGTTCGACCATACCGTAAACCCAAGTAAATGAAAACCCCGTGGCACGGTCCACGGGGCATAAAAACACCGGCGATGATCACCAGTTGCTCAGAAAGTCCTGGCGGTACGCGAATTCCGCGTTGGACTCGTCGGGGCGCTGGAACACGCCGCCAAAGGTGGAGTCGCCCGCGTATACGGGCAGACGCTCAGGACGTGCCTTCACCTGAGGCTTTCGATCCTCGGTTTTCGGCTCCTCCATGTGTACCTTTGCTTGCGTTGGCATCTTCTTTCCTCCAAGATTGGCCGAATAAAAGCTTACACGTTACCTTTCTTCTTGTCTATCGTTTATCATGGTGTGGAGTACCTATGCTAAGAACCGAGGACGAGCTCATCCGCGCCAGTCAAAACGGAGATCGCCAAGCTTTTGGCGAACTTTATGACGCCTACGCACAAAAACTCTACACCTTTATCTATTACAAAACTTCACAGAAAGAAACCGCGGAAGATCTGACAAGCATCGTTTTCATGAAAGCGCTGCGTAATCTGAAAAATTATGCACCAACGGAGCAAGGATCTTTTGCGGGTTGGCTCTACGCCATTGCAAGAAACACTGTCATTGATCATTACCGCTCCGTGAGACCAAACGACACCATTGACGATGCCTTTGATCTTCCAAGTCACGCACACATCATGGAAGACACTGAACATCAGCTCCAACTTGAAAAAATCCAGGCCTATCTCAAATCACTCCCCTCAATCAAACGCGACATCATTCTCATGCGTGTTTGGCAAGAACTCCCTTATAAAACTATCGCTGCTGCTGTAGGCAAAACTGAAGACAATTGCAAAATGATGTACTCCCGATCCATCAAAGAACTTCGTCTGGCACTTGCCGGCATCCTTATTCTCACCCTCATGTATCTTCCCCATCTATTCTTTCCCATATGGATCCTAAACTAAAAGACATTTTAATCGACCTGTATGCGCTCGACCCAAGTCTCAAAGCTCAAGAAGCCGAGCTCTTGCCCGTACTCGAGACCTTACTGAAAATGAAGCCAGAAACACCCTTAGATGCCCGCTTCGCCGCCGAGTTGCGTCAAAAACTCCTTACTCCTTCATCTCATTCTTCATCTTTACCTATGTCATCTCCCGCCTTTCACAAGTTTGCCTTTGCCGGTCTTGGTGGTTTAATCACCTTACTCATTGCGGTGCCGGTGACGTATAAACTCTCCCAATCAAGCACGGGTCTTTCAGATTTCTCACTCAGTTCGTTTTCAGGAATCCCAGAGATTACTGACCTTGGCCAGGCCGCCTTTGGCACCTTAAGCAGTGACGCCAGCTCAGCCAATGGAGCGTTAAGTGAACGTTCATCAACCACCATTGGCATGGGGGGTGGCGGTACCGCCGCCAGCGCCGTCCCGGCACCAACCAGTGATTCTAAACTGATGGCTCCAGGCATGCCAATCGACCCCTACTACGGAGATGTCATTGAATACGTGTATACGTACAAAGGAGAAGCGCTGGACTTGAGCGGAGTATCTGACGCAGTCTACAAGAAAACGGGCGGTCTCAATATTGGAAATTCCGGCAAAGATCTTACTCGCGACACCTTTGGACCTCTTGATACTAGCGCCTTTAAAGGCGCAAAACTACAGAGCTTCAACGTAAAGCAGGATGATGATAACGGCTACACTATCTATGTCGATCCTGAAAATGGTGTTATCTCAATCAATGGCAATCAAGGACTTTGGGGGTACAACGGTGGGGAGTACACGCCACTTACCGAAAGTGACATCATGAGTAATGAGGATGCTATTGCTACTACGAATAAATTCCTCGCCGATTATCATATTGATACCGCCGGCTTTGGCGCACCTGTCATTGATGACCGCGGCATTGTATACGCCCTCTCGCAGCCTGTTGGCATGCGCTATATCCCTGATACCGTCAACATTACCTATCCGCTTCTCCTTGAAGGTCAACCCGCCTATAACGGTGACGGATCCGCTTATGGACTGTTTGCCATGGTGAACATGCGCACCAAGGCCGTTGTCAGCCTTACCATCAACGTCGCGAGCGCCTACGATAAGTCGAGCTATGAGCTGGAGCGTGACAGCGCCACGGTCCTGAATCTGGCGGCACATGGCGGCCTCTACTACTACCCTATGGAGGGCGTTACCAAAACCATTGAAATTGAGCTCGGCACCCCAGAAGTCATTCTGACCAGTCACTACACCTACTCCAACAATACTTCAGAACTCTTATTCATCCCGGCCCTCAGCTTCCCAGTTACGAAGAACTCTGACACCAATCCCGTCTACAGTGACCACATTGTCATTCCGCTGGTAAAAAGCGTCATTGATGAAGCAAGCGCTCAGCCACCGATCACTATCTACAACGAAAACGTAAAAATGGCTGAATAAACAAAACCCGAGCCTCGTGCTCGGGTTTTTGTATTACTGTGTACAGATCAAATGAATCTGCAGATATTCATGGTAAATTATAGGCAATTCTTAACTCTATTTTATGGTAAGAGGTGTAGAAAGTTTTGGAAGTAGTGCAGAGAGTCGCAAAGCATACCTAGCCGGAGAAGCTAAGAAAGTTGCTGATCTTGGACGCGCCAAAGGTATGTCACTCGAAGATCTGGGTGAAACAGGTGAAAACGTTGGAAGCAGATCAAGTCACATCAAAGAAACACGTCAAGGCAAGCAGGCGCCAACCGGTGAAATGCAATATAACACCGGGAGCAGTAATGACATCCAACAAACCATCGAACGCGTAAAGGCAAAGCAAGCACAAGAAAAAGCGGCGCGTCTGGAGGCTAAAAATCGAGCTGAAGACTTAATCAAACAAGGCCAGGAAAGAGTTGCCGACACCGCCTTTGAGATGGAAGATGACGAAGAAGAGCCAATGGTGTTATCAGCACAAATGGCAGAGGCTCGCCGAGCAGCGCTCCGCAGTATGATTGAAGCCGAATCCGAAAACGGAATTGAAGAAACCGAGAAACGAAAATCAGCCTAAAGTAAAATCCCCCTCACGTGAGGGGGATTTTTATTATAACTGAATCTCGGACAGATCAGCGTTCAATTGGATACTTCCGTTTTGGACATTAATATTTGTAATTTGTGTTCCGGGCAAAGTGGCCAAATATTCATTCAGACTCTGGCTTAACTCTGCGTTGATTTCACGCAAGACTTCATCCGGCATTCCTAAACCTGACAGCTGCGCGGTCATGAGCTCGAGTACAAGTACATCATCCTGACCCTGAACCTCTACCTCTGCGTAGAACGGGGCCTCTGTTGGCAAGTACTGGAGCACAGAGCTAAGTGCCGGGTCAACTCCATTTGTTGCCAGCGCTTCCAGGATCTTGTCCTTTTGGATGGATCCAGAAACCATGACGCGATCATTCGAGCCCGTGCGCACCTGGACATCACTCAACAAACAGGCGCCGCCGGTGCAACTATTGAGCAAAGCGGACATCTCGGCATCAGTGAATGTGTCCGAGACGTGAAGTGGATCATCTGCCCCAAACAACTTGTCGTGGGCGCTTGTGTAGTCAGATTCTGTGAACGTTACGCCAAGGTCACGTGGCCCACCTAAACCAACCAAATGGCCCAAGGCTGGCCAGTACCCCACCATGAGGAAACAGGCCGCTAAAGCCAGGAGAACGATGGCTAAACTCATCCAAATAACGCGTGGAGTAATCTTCACAATTTCAAAACATTAGGAGAGATAGTAAAAGCATACGACATTTCTTCTCATGCCGCCACTTACATCATGTTTTGCGAAGTTGTTCGATCTCCTCTTGAAGCTTGAGCCAAACCTTTTCTTGTTGCTGAAGTTCGTCGTTTAATTCAATCAATCGCCGAGATTTTTCGGTGGCGTAATCCGTAGGATTTTCAAAAAAATATGCCAGAATCGCGCTCTTCTCTTTATCAAGCTTATCAATCACTGTCGTCAATTTATCCTGCGCTCTTTGTTTTTCTTTCAAGAGTAAACGAGCTTCAGCTTTCAGTTTTGTCATCTCAGCTCGATCAATAGCGGTCTCAGCTTCTGGTTCAGGTGCAACTGCGTGCGCCAAATCATTAACGTAATCTTCATACGTTCCAGTGTAATGCCTGAGACTCCCATTACGGATTTCATAAATATCTTCTGCAAGTGCATTCACAAACGTACGTGCGTGCGACACAAAAATCACCGTGCCGCCGTACTCTTTAAGGGCTAGCGCTAAAGCCTCTGCAGTTTCTACATCCAAATGGTTTGTTGGCTCGTCCAACATGAGGACATTATGTTCTTTGAGCAAGATTCCAGCCAAACACAATCGGGCGCGCTCACCGCCAGACAAAACGCTCGTCGTCTTTTCAAGGTCATCATTTTTAAACAAGAAATTCCCAGCCATCATGAGAATTCTCTCTGCTGGGGTCATGACAGGTGCCATGCGCGTCAAATACCCAAGTACGGTGTCCGTAGGCGCAAGCGTGGCATCGGTTTTTTGATCGTAATACCCAAGGCTGGCGTTGTGCCACCATTTAAACGTTCCTCCAAGCGCCGGAATCTTGCCTGCCAGCGTCTTCAACAACGTCGACTTTCCCCTGCCGTTCTCACCAGCAATCACCACCTTTGCTCCTCGGCGCAGTTCAAAAGAAATATCCGTAGCAATCACCTTTTCAGCATAACCAATAGTAAGCTTCTCTACTCTCACCGCCGTACCATCAATAAAATGCGGGGTAGGAATCATGATGCGCGCCGTGGAAAGATCGGCCTTCAAAGAACTCACTTGATTCCGCAATTTGGCAATGTGTTTGATCTTGCTTTGTGCGCGTGAAGCTTGACTGGCCTTAAAACGAAAACGGTCCACGAATTCCTGGTGATGGGCAATTTCTTTAGCTAATCGTTTGTTTGTCCGCAATTGGAACCGACGCTGTTCCTCCTTCCAAGCAAAATATTCCTCTACCGGACCATTGTAATCCGTGAGTTCACCATGCTCAATTTCAAACGTATGCGTACAAGTGTTTTGCAAAAATTCCCTATCATGTGCAGTCATGATAAAGCTCCCTTCGTAATCAGCTAAAAACCGCTCAAGAAGCAAAAGCGTTGAAAGATCCAAATAGTTCACCGGTTCATCAAGCAGCAATAAACTCGGCTCCTGAAGAAGCATGGCAATAATCTTCACGCGCATCTGGTAACCACCAGACAGTTCACTTGGCGCCTTGCTCAGTTCTGGTACACCCAAACCAAACCGCGCAGCGAGCTTACGCACCTCCCACGCAGCCTTGCCGCCACGTTCCTCAAGATACACCTCAGTCGTCACCTCACTCGGCAAGACCTCATGTTGTGCCACCATGCCAAGCCGCGTCCACGGCAATACCTTCACCTCCCCGCCATCCGCTTCCTCAAGCCCCATGAGAATATTAAGCAGCGTAGATTTCCCCGCCCCGTTACGCCCAATCAAGGCGATCTTTTCGCCTTCAGAAATAACAATCGACAAGTTCTCAAAAACAAGCTGCTTGCCGTAGCTTTTACGTAAACCTTTAACTTCAATAAGGGGTCGAGACATGGTCGCGATGGTAACAGAAAAACACAAAAAGAAAAACTCGACTCCGAAGAGTCGAGTTTATTCTTAAAAGCCTGGTTGGCTCTTAGGCGGCGCGCTGTACGTTTACAGCGCGAGGACCCTTCTCAGAATCCTCAGTCTCGAAAGACACCTTGTCACCTTCGCGGAGCTCATCGAATACCATATCGATAAGAGCAGAAGAATGGAAGAACACGTCCTTAGCGCCAGCCTCATCAGGGGTGATGAAACCAAAACCCTTGTCAGTCAAACGCTTGATTGTACCTGTCATCATAAAATGATGTGTAAATAATTACCGCAAATAACGCTTACTGCGGAAATTCTGTCCATCTCCACGTAGGGCTCTTTTGCGCGAATACTATACACTATTTCCGCAAAAAAGTCAATGCTCCCCTGGGACTCCTTCATGTTTACACGCGTTCACGAGTGACAACTTGGCAGTAAGATTCAGGCATATTCACAAAACGCCAACGAATTTCCTCTTGTGTTGGCCATTTTCCAAGACAGGCCGTGGTGCCTGGTTTGGCGTCATGTGGGCTTGCGACCAAATCCAGGTAGGCGGTATCGCACACATTTGGGCTCTGTACAAAAAGTGCTAGCCCCTCCCCCGCACTCAATCCCACTTCATCGGAGCGAAGGCTAGAAATCACGCGTTCAGCCACCACGCCTTTGCGTTCCGCACCCACGTGCGCACGCATCCAATACGCCGGCGCTACAGCATCAAGTGATGCCAACGTTTCATGCTCTGATCCGCTCTTTACGTAAATGTTCAGCAGCTGCGCAAGTGCATTGGCGGAAACACGCGCATCAACAAGTACAAGTGCGTCAAAATAAGCATGTGGCTCTAAAAATGCAGAAGGTACCGGTGGCAAGCTTGCAAGGTAGGCAGAAAAATCTGCGTAACCCAAATGTGCTCCTACGCCCTTCTCCCACAACACCTGAGCCTGACGTGTAAGCTCGTCAGGCAACTCGATTACAGGCACAGCGCTCAACTTGATTGAAGCGGATTCAGCAATCAATTGCTTCACTGCTCCTCCGAGCCCTGGCCCACCTGAGGCTAAATTTTTTTGATCAGCACTGATTAAGTCAGCTACCAGCTGGGTTGTGAGCGGTTCAGGTACAGGGGTCGGCTTAACTGGCGCAGCTTTCTTTACGTGCGGAGTTGGTTTTACTGCAGGCAACGTAATCATGGATACAAGGAAACCGAGGAAAGCGAATAAAGCACCAAAAACTAACGTACGCTTAGCA
>DAORIP010000005.1:0-10997 GCA_035438565.1 bacterium
CCCGGAGAACCGCGAAAAGGTCTTTCGGGCCTTCAGCGACGTGAAGGGCTGGCTCAGAAGCCCGGGCTCCGCTGCCTACGAGATGGCCTCGGTAGCCTCGGGACAGGCGGCCGCCTTCATCTGCGACCGCCAGAAGCAGCACGAGCTCGGGGCTGGCTACGCCCTCGTGAAGGGGGCGGGCGGTGTGGCGGTCGACTGGGATGGCCAGGATCTGGGTTCGCGGGTCTACGACTTCAAGACTCAGACGCCAGTGATCCTGGCCGCGAACCGTCAGATCGCTGACCAGCTTCTCGAACTCCTCAATCGTAGCTGAACGAGCTGCGTAACAACAACGTACCCGTTGGCTTTCGGCTGGCGGGTACGACTTTTTATTTTGCCTTGTAGAGTTTTGCTACAAAAAATCCCTCCGCTTCTTCACTCGGGAGAAGGGTGACAGTCTTGTGGGCAGTTTTGCGGGCGTTCTTGAGGGGGAGCGTAACGTCCACGGGTTTCATGAAAGGGAATTCGGTAATCAGCCAGCCGATCATGTCTTCATTTTCTTCTGGTGCGAGCGTGCAGGTTGAATATACTAACGTACCGCCGGGTTTGAGACAGGCTACGGCTGAGCGCAAAAGGCGACGCTGAAGCTTGGCATGAGCCACGATATTTTTTTCTGACCAGTATTTGTAGGTGCGGAGATCGGTAAAATCAATTCGGCCTTCGGCAGAGCAGGGGACATCGGCCAAGACTTTATTAAACGTGTTTGGAAATTCTTTGTGGAGTTGGGTTGAGTCGCCGTGTCGCGCTTCCACACGCGTTGCACCTTGAATACGAAGTGTGTTCAGGAGCTTTTGATAGCGAATATCATTCTCTTCCATGGCAATAACCTGAGCCTGATTATTCGTAAGCATGGCGATTTCACTTGTTTTGCTTCCCGGCGCAGCACAGAGATCGAGAATGTTGTCTTCTGGTTTGAGGTCCAAGAGGAATGGCGGCAACATGGAAGTGAGGCCTTGCAGATAGATTTTTCCACTTGTTGCCAATTCGTGTTCAAGCAATTCGTGATCCGTGCGATTTTTAATCTTAAAAGCATGCGGCAGGTCTTTAACACGCTCAAAAGCAATACCGTCATCCCGCAAGCTTTGCATGACTGCATCGTCCGTTGTTTTGAGTGTATTCACCCGAAATGTTGGCAGACGAGGTTTATCAAAAGCCTTCAGCATGGCGGTGAGCGCGCCGGTGCCGAATTGTTTGGTTAGCCTGTCAGACAGGGCTTGGGGGAGGTAATTTTTCATGGGCTGACAATAACAGAAGCAAAAAGACCCCGCTAGGGGGTCCTTTTGTGGTTCGAAGTTTGGCATTACTCACGAGAGGCGCCAATCGCGGTCACGTTGCTCAGTTCCACGGTTTCGCCGTGGTGGGCGGTGCCGCGGACGCGTACCGTGTCGCCAATTTGAAGATCGTTTTCAGTGGCCTCTTCACCATCGATGATGATTTTCGCATCGTCAACGTAGGTCATGGTGATGTCTTTGTCTTCGCCACGGATGCTTGTTTCGTGTACCACAAGTGTGTTCGTGGCAGTATCGATTGAGGTGATGTCTCCCATGTGCGTTGCTACACCGAGGCGCCAGATTTCATTATCCCGGATAATCCAAGCGGAGATGGTGCCGTCGTCATTGGCGCGGCCGACAATGAGGAGCTTGTCGCCGACAACGAATTCACTTGGGTCCGTACTGCCATTGAAACGGCGAACGCTGTGCGTGTTTGATGTGAAAGTCACAGTTTTTACATCGCCTTCAACGCCAAAGAGATTGTTAACATCTCCTGGTAACAGATGAGAGTTTTCGCCAATCGTAACAGTCATGGTTCCACTCCCATCCTCATTGAGATCGATGCTGTTGAGTTCAGCGGTGAATGGACGTGTACGTGCCTTTAGGAAGAGGTTGGCGCCGCGGCGTAGTGCTACGACAAAGCGAGCCTCATTGTCTACTTCACCATCTTTGTTCATTCGAACACGAACGCGGTCGCCAATCTGGAAATCGGAAAGGGTAGCATTCGTGTTTGGGGAGATGACGAGGTGTGTGTCGTCGGTGATATTCACGACGTGTTCCACATTCATCCACTGCACCGTCATGGTGTTCGCGTTTCCATCAATCGCGGTAATCCAGCCGTTCAGACCCTTCATGGTCAGCGGATTGATGGATTCGTTAATGGCGTATTCGGCCGTCACGAGTCCGGTATTGTCATCTTTTTCTCCAATAATGCGGACACTGTCACCGGTCATCCAGTCTTCCATAGCAGTGGTATTCCACTTGAAAGAGCCAAAGGCGGTATCGGTGGTGATGTTGACGGTGTAGTCCGTAAACGCGCTCGTTGGATTTTGGCGCACCACGATCACTGTTGGAGTGCTTGTACTTGAGAGCTCAATGAGTTGACCTACAAAATCAACATGTGTGGTTGATTCTGAGCCAATAGCCTCCTCTGCATGTGCGAATGGTACGGTCATGGGCAAAGAACTGATGCCGATGCTTGTAAGTACTGCTAAGGCGAGTCCTGCCCCAGAAAGTCGCTGTTTGATCATAAGCAAAAATACAGAAAGAATTACACAATCTGTAACCCACCATACCGGGAAAGGTTACATTTTTGTACACTCTGCATCCACAAGGCCTATCGCAGGATTTGAGCATTAGGACTACGCTCAGTGAGTAATTATCATTTATGGCTCAAGCTTACAATAATTTTCTCGCTCAACTTGAACGCGCTTTATCAGTTAAGGATTTTGGAACTGAACTATACGGATTGTTGCGCTCACCCATGAAGCAGATCGAGCACAGGATTACGGTTTCTATGGATGACGGAACTGAGCGGGACTTTGAAAGCTATCGGATTCAGCATAATAATTGGCGCGGACCGTTTAAGGGTGGAATTCGGTTTCATCCGCAAGTTGATCTTGATGAGGTAAAAACTTTAGCTGCGCTCATGTCATTCAAAACTGCAGTTGCAGGTATTCCTATGGGGGGTGGGAAGGGCGGAGTGACCGTTGACCCGAAGAAGTTGTCCGCTGGAGAGCGAGAACGTTTGAATCGCGCTTGGACAGTGGCGTTTCGTACAGACATTGGTCCTGAAATTGATGTGCCAGCACCAGATGTAAACACGGGTTCGGCGGACATGGATGTGATTGCTGAAGAGTTCGGGCACCCCGCAGTTGTAACCGGCAAGAGCATTGCTCATGGTGGGAGTTTGGGCCGAGATACGGCTACGGCCATGGGAGGGTGGTATGTGCTCCAATGTCTCAAAGATAAATTACTGCTTGACCCTGAGATGCTGACGGTGGTAATTCAGGGTTTTGGTAATGCTGGAGCGACGTTTGCGGATATTTGTGCCCGACACGGCGTGAAAATTGTCGGTGTTTCGGATTCATCGGGAGCGATTGAGCTGTTTGATGGCATCGACGTTACGGCACTGCATGACCATAAGCAGCGAACGGGTTCGGTGAAGGATTTTCCTGGCGCTCGGAATATTTCTCATGCTGAATTGCTTGAACTTGAATGTGGGGTTTTGGTGCCAGCAGCGCTTGAGGGGCAGATTACCGAGGATAATGCCGCTCGCATTCGAGCAAAGGTAGTGTTAGAGCTTGCAAATGGCCCAACGACGGTGCCGGCTGACGACATTTTGTTTGCAAAAGGTATACAAGTTATCCCTGACATTCTTGCGAATGCCGGGGGAGTGACTGTAAGTTATTTTGAATGGGAACAGAACATGAAGAATGAGCGCTGGTCAGCTGAAAAGGTTGATGAGATGTTAAAAGAGCATATGAAGGCCTCTGCTCAGGCGGTTTGGAAATTGGCACAGGAGTATGGGGTTGATATGCGCAGGGCGGCATTTCTTTTAGCCCTTGAACGTTTAACGCAGGCGCGGCCTTAGGCACGTAAAACTTTGCTATACTTCTTTTATAATCTTACCAACTATGGAGGCTTCGCCTACCACGCAACGGCATATTTTGATTATTGAAGATGAAAAGCCGATGGCAATGGCTTTGCAGTTGAAGTTTCGCAAGATTGGTTATGTGGCTGAAGTCGCATTTGATGGCGAAGCGGCCTTGGTATTATTGAAGACGCAGAAATTTGATGTCGTACTTACTGATCTCATGATGCCAAAAGTGGACGGATTCGCAGTCCTTCAGGCTCTTAAAGAACAGGGGAATCCTGTGCCTGTGCTGGTGCTGTCGAATTTGAGTCAGGCTGAAGATGAGCGACGTGCTCGAGATTTAGGTGCCAGAGATTTTTTTGTTAAATCAAATACAACTATTGCGGCTATCGTGGAGGCGGTGCAGAACTTTCTGCATTAGGAGCTATGCCTGCATTTAATGACGAAGCACTGAAAACGTTGTTGCTCGAAGGTAGTTATGTGACCCCGGAGGGCATGACTGCAGCTTTGGCATTTTCTGAGGCTCACCGTGTATCCTTAGCGGAAAGTTTGTTTGCGGAAGGAAGGATTACCAAGAGTTTATTAGGTCAGGCTATTGCTGAGTATTTCAAGATTCCTTATGCCGATATTCGAGCTCATCAGCCAACGCGAGATCAGGTTTTGCAAATTCCAGAAGACGTGGCGAAGAAATTTCGTGTTGTTGTATTTCTTGACGCTGGTAAGTCTTTGACCGTAGCTACTGATGACCCGAGTGTACGAGGGCTGAAAACTGAACTTAAACGTGTTTTTCCAAGCAAGACAATTGTTATTGCCTACGCCGCTTCAGAAGATATTAGTGCGTGCTTTTTGCATTATCAGAAGACGTTACAGAAGCGTGTAGATGAAATTTTTGCCGCTGAAGTCCGAGTGGCGCCCCTAGTTTTAGAGCAGGTGTTTGCTGACGCGATGCTGTTTCACGTGACAGATATTCATTTTGAGCCACAGCCTACGGACGTGGTGATTCGTTTCCGAATTGACGGTGTTTTGCAGGAAGTGTGTCGCCTTCCAAAGGAGCGTTACGAGAATGTTTTGAATAGAATTAAGGTCCAGAGTCGTTTGCGCATGGATGAGCATTTTTCTGCTCAGGACGGTTCTTTGCGGTTTGATCGGGGTGATGACACGATTGATCTGCGTACTTCAATCGTGCCTACGATTGAAGGCGAGAAAATTGTTTTACGTGTACTTGGATCATATGTCAGGAGTTTGGCATTAACAGGATTAGGCCTATCAAATCAAAATTTAAAGAAGCTTGAAGAAAATGCTGATCGGCCATTTGGCATGATTCTTGTAACTGGTCCAACAGGATCCGGAAAGACAACCACGCTTTATGCATTGTTAAAGAGCATGAATGGCACGGATGTAAATATCACTACCATCGAAGATCCGGTTGAATATAAGTTGCTTGGAGTGAACCAGATTCAGGTGAATACGCAAACTGATCTCACTTTTGCAAAGGGGCTACGTTCCATTGTTCGCCAAGACCCAGATATTATTTTGGTGGGCGAGATTCGCGATAACGAGACCGCAGAAATCGCCGTAAACGCTGCACTTACTGGTCATCTATTGCTTTCAACATTTCACGCGAATGATGCCGCTACGGTGATTCCACGTTTGCTCGATATGGGCATCGAGCCGTTTTTGCTGGCTTCTACATTGAATCTTATTTTGGCGCAGCGGTTGGTCCGCAAGATTTGCGATAATTGCAAGCACAGCGTGGTGATTTCTCCTCGGGACATGCATATGCGAGGAGCTGAGAAGTATTTTGGAACTGCAGACGTAAACTTATATGAGGGAAACAAGTGTGTAGCCTGTAATAACACTGGTTTCAGAGACCGGATCGCGATCACTGAGCTTATTCAGGTAACTCCAGAGATGCAGGCTTTGATTTTGGCTAATCCGTCTTCTCAGCAGGTTTGGTCGTTAGCACGAAAGCAGGGCATGCAATCCATGTTCGAAGATGGTATTGAGAAGGTGAAGAGCGGACTCACGACGCTTGATGAGTTATTGCGTGTTGCCGAACCTCCTGACGAAATAAATTCAGTATGAGGTCGCTCAAAGCAGCGGGGAGAAAATTCTTGCGCCGCCGTGATTTTCTCATGGAAAATTTGAGTTTACTGATGGCTTCCGGTATGGGCATCAGTCATGCTTTAGATGCGATTGCGGGAGAAGCGAAGGCGAAGGGGTCCCGGGAGGCGGTTGATTTTTTGATTGAAGAAATCGAGGCAGGCTCTCCATTTTGGCGTGCACTTGAAAAGCTTGAGATTTTTCCGGACCATACAATTTCACTGCTTCGAATTGGTGAGCAGTCGGGAAGATTGGCGAATAATCTGAAGGTGGTTAGTCTTCAACAGGAAAAGGAACGCGTTTTTCGTTCGCAATTGCGATCAGCCATGCTGTATCCAGTTATCGTGTTCGGGATGGCACTTGTGATCGGGATTGGAATTTCTTGGTTTGTGTTGCCAAGACTTGCAAAAGTATTTAATCAATTGAATATCGATTTGCCAGCTATTACTCGATTCACTTTGGGTTTTGGGGCCTTTTTTGCTGCTCATGGGATTGTTATTGTGCCGCTTTTATTGATCTTTTGTATCACCGTATATTTTCTCTTATTCGAGCATCCAAAAACGAAGGCTGCGGGGCAGGCATTGCTATTTGTGATTCCTGGAGTTAAGGGCCTTATTCGGGATCTTGAATTGTCACGTTTTGGTTATTTGCTCGGAACACTTCTTGATGCGGGGGTCAATATCGATCAGGCCTTAATCTCCGTGGAGCAGTCGACTGAATTGTATAGTTATAAGCGTTTGTATCGACACCTTGGTGCGCAAATTGATGAAGGCCTATCATTTCAAAAGGCCTTTTCGCTTTATCCAAAATCGACACATTACTTACCCGGGTCCGTGCAGCGCATGATTGTTGCTGGTGAACAATCCGGAAATCTCGCAACGTCATTGCTTAAGCTTAGCGCTTCATATGAGGCAAAAACAGAAGCAGCGACCAAGAATTTAACGGTTATTCTTGAGCCACTCATGTTGGTCGTGGTGTGGTTGGCGGTTTTGGGAGTGGCATTATCGGTGATATTGCCTATTTATGGATTGATTGGGGGATTCGATGCAAGTGGTGGATAGTATGAATACACGTGGTTTCACGGTGGTTGAACTCATGCTTTCGGTGGCGGTTATCGCTCTTATGGCTGGGATTTCCATGCCAATTTATCGCACTTTTCAAACGCGAAATGAGGCAGATATTGCTGCTCAAATGATCGCTCAGGCCCTGCGGATAGCTGAAATGCACGCTTTGTTTGGAAGATCTGGATCTGGTTGGGGAGTGTATATTGAAACTGATGCGGTTACGGTGTTTAAGGGAGGGTCATATACGGAACGCGATACGGATTTTGATAACATACAAGCGCTTCCAAGTTCAGTTGAAATTTCTGGAGATCAGGAATTTATTTTCCCATTAGGTGAGGTGGCGCCAGAGGTGGCGGGTGAGGTTGTCATTACGTCAATGGATCAGCATACGCGAAGTTTGATTGTGAACACACTTGGCATGGTTGAGTATTAGATATGCATAAACTACCAAGTCAAAAGATGCGGCAATTTGAACCTCAGGGTTTTATGTTACTTGAGGCAATGCTCGCAACGATTACGTTTGCGATTATTGGCATGGCGTTGCTTGGTGCACTTGTATACGCGCAACAGTCTTTCGTTCGTTCAGGAGAGCGTGTGCGGGCGGCATTTTTGGCTCAAGAGGGACTTGAAGCGGTAAGGATACTTAGAAATGCAGACGCGGATGCGCTGACTGACGGTGTTTATGGTTTGGCGCTTTCCGGCAATGTCTGGACATTGACGGGTGCTCCGGATACGCAGGGAATATTTACTCGTACCGTCACCATAACGACTACGGGCGCTGACCGGAAGTCCGTAACCACGTTGGTTACTTGGAGTCAGAATGGAAGGAGTGAGCAGTCATATACTTTGTCCGGCTTACTTACTCGTTGGAACGTACCAATTGAAGCTCCGCCTCCAGAAACCCCACCCCTATGAAGAATACACGCGGATTTACTTTGATTGAGCTTGTGTTGTACATGGCGGTACTTGCGGTGCTCATGCTTACAATCTCAGTGCTCTTAAGCACGTTATTACGATCAAAGATGAAAATGCGGGTGATGCGCGAGGTTGACGAACAAGGTGAGCTTGTTATGTCAGAGCTGGCGGCTTGGGTCCGTACTGCTGATGAAGTTTTGAATCCGGGAACCGGTGGAGAGAGTGCTGAAATTGAGATTTTTCAAACGTATCCCGTGTCTGCTTCTCGGGATATTACGGTTGTAAATGGCCGGCTTGGTATTATCACGAACGGTGGTGACTGGACGCCGATAACAAACTCCCAAGTTGAGGTTGCTTCGTTTACGGTACGAGAAGTTTCGAGTGGCGCCACGATTCCCGCGGTTCAAATAGCTTTGGTTATCCGGGGAGTATCAACGAGCGGAAGAAATGAATATGTATACTCGCGTGAGTTTATAACTACTGTCAGTATTCGGTGAGCTGTATATAATTTATGTCTCTTGTTGAAAAAAAGATATATACTAACACTGAAGGCTATATTGCGCTCATGAGCGTGCTTGTACTTTCTGTGATCGGAGTTGCACTTATGTCCACAGCACTTGTGCTTGGCGCGAATGAATCGCGACTTTCTCAGTTTGTGGATGAGGCGATGCGTGCCCAGATTGTTACTGACGCTTGTGTCGAAGAGGTACTCCAAGTAGTGAAAGATACGGGCGCATGTATTGATACGAGTGGGGAGATGACGCTTGATGATGTGACTTGCGCATATGTAGCGAGCGGAGGCGGGGGATCAACCTGTGACTTGCGGGTTACGAGTACCGTGGGCGATGTTTCACGTTCCGCGCATGTTACAGTGACATCGTCCGAGACGGGATTAGAACTGCTTTCTTGGGAAGAAACGTTAAATTAATCGAGAGTATTATTTTACGGGTTATGCGGAAAGGAGTATCGCGGCAAATGGAAAAGGGATTTCAAGGCTTTACGTTACTTGAAATGTTGCTCGTGGTTGCCCTTATCGCAATTTTGGCGAGTATTGTCATTTTTGCTATCAATCCCGCAAAGCAGTTGGCGCAAGCGCGAAATGCACAGCGCAGGACAGACGTGAATACAATTTTGAACGCTATCTACCAATACTCGCTTGATAACCAGGGGCAATTGCCTGGAGATATTCCACTTGATACCTCCCTTGAAATTTGTCAGACGGACGCCAGTAGCTGTACGGGGCTTGTTGATCTTGGCGCATTGACGCTTGATGAGGAGTACCTAACCGCAGTTCCACAGGATCCAAACGGTGCGTGCACTACGAATAGCGTTTGTTACGGTGTTCATCAGTCAGCAAATGGGAGAATTACCGTGGAGGCGTTATACGCGGAGTTAGGCGAGAGCATCACTGTCACGAGATAGGGAATTTGATTACTTGAGTCGTTGAGCGTATGAAAGGAGTGGGTACGCGCTTTTCGCTCAGAATTAAAGTTGCAGTTGTTTTGTTTTTGACTACTGCGTTGCTGTTAGGCGTTATTTTGTTTATTGCACGAACATTATTGCTCGATAGTTATTTGCGGATCGAGCATGACGATCAGGTTGTAAATGTGCACCGGGTTAAGGATGCTATTTCTGGTCGGCTATCACAGCTTGATCTTACCGTTCGTGACTGGGCACGTTGGGATGATACATACGCGTTCATGCAGGATCAGAATGAGGCGTATAAATCTGCGAATTTAGGATTTGAATCCGTCGTTAATCTAGAGATTAATGGAATGGTTTTTTTAGATAATGAGGGAACGATAATCTATAAAAAACAGCTTGATGCATCAAGAACTATAGAGATTGAATCGACCGCCCTTGATACATATTTTGTCACGCATCCTGGAATTTTACGTCAAAACGTTGATGACAGTGCGATGACGGGACTTATACATCTCCCTGAGGGAGTTATGATGTATGCCGCTCGTCCAATTATCCGTAGTGATGGAACTGGACCGGTGCGTGGGACGCTTGTTTTTATTAAAGTTGTTGATGATGAGGCTGTAAAAAATTGGCGTGAGCAGACACATTTATATTTTGAGCTATTTCATTACGGTGACGCGGATCTCCCGCTTGACGTTCAGCAGATTTCTGAACGTATTTTAACGAATGATCAAATTGAGGTTATTCCGTTGTCATCTGAAACCTCTAAAGCTTTTGCTCTGCTTCCGGACAGTGATGGGAATCCAATCCTTATTCTTGAGTTAGAGAGTCCACGAGCTGTATTCTTAAATGGACAAAAGACCATCGGTGCATTTACCGTAATTTTTGTATTTTTTTCAGTTTTTTTCTATCTCATCGTCGCTGCTCTGCTTGAGGTGGTGGTTTTGCGATTTTTAATTCGATTAAATAATGATTTGAAGCGAATTCGAGATACTAAGGATAAAGTGGGTCGCGTTGATGTTTTGGTGGCGGATGAGATTGGTGACTTGGCCCTTTCAATTAATGCGCTATTATCAGAGCTGGCCGTTGTCCAAAATGGCTATAAACAAAAGAATACGGAACTTGTAAAGCAGGTAAGGCTTGTTAATGAAGCTAAGCAAGCAATTTCACATTTGGCCGAAGATCTTGAGAAACAGAAGAACGCAGTTGAACAGACGGTTATCCTCCGCACCAAAGAGCTGAGCGAGGAGAGGTCTCGTTTGTTGGCTTCTATTCAAAGTTTGCAGTTGGGTTTTGGATTATTTGATGCGGAGGGCAATTTACTTTTGGAGAATTTAACGCTACGAAAGGTATTAGGTTTACGAAAAAAGAAGGTTACACTCTCTGATATCGGTAAACTCTTTCCCGAATCAACGGTTTTTCAGACGCATATTGATGATTGTTTACGCCTTGGAACGAGTTTCCAGCTCAAAGACGTTGCTTTTGGCGATAAATACCTTCAGGTGTTTATGAACGTGGTGGAGGACGCGAATCTGCCCGGGAAGAATATTGGCGCCGTACTTTTGATTGAGGATGTAACGGCGG
>DAORIP010000006.1:0-10144 GCA_035438565.1 bacterium
AGGGTAAACAGGGTCGTTTCCGTCAGAACTTGCTTGGTAAGCGTATCGACTACTCTGGTCGTTCCGTTATTGTGGTAGGTCCGCACCTTAAGTTGTCTGAGTGTGGTATTCCAAAGAAGATGGCACTTGAGCTGTTCCGACCATTCGTGATTTCAAAGTTGATTGGTCGTGAATATGTTCACAACATTCGTTCAGCGAACCGTTTTATTGAAAGCGATCGCGCTGAAGTTTGGGACATTCTTGAAGAGGTGACCAAGGACAGCTACGTACTTTTGAACCGTGCTCCAACCCTGCACCGTTTGGGTATTCAGGCTTTCCGTCCAAAGTTGATTGAAGGTAAGGCCTTGCAGATTCACCCACTTGTGTGTGAAGCCTATAACGCTGACTTCGACGGTGACCAGATGGCGGTACACGTGCCGTTGACTGCAGAGGCAAAGTACGAAGCTGAGCACTTGATGTTGTCTATTCGCAACCTCTTGAAGCCTTCGTACGGTGGTCCAGTAGCTACGCCAGGTAAGGATATCGCCTGGGCTTGTTTCTACCTCACCTCAACCCATACTGAGGCTGATGAAAAGAATCTCTATTCTTTTGCTGATGAAGATGAGGCTATTTACGCTCAGGAAGCTGGTAAAGTGAAGTTCCAGGATTGGGTGCGTGTGCGCCGTGACGGCGTGAGCATCGTGACGACAGTCGGTCGTCTCATCGTGAACCGCATGTTCCCAGAGAAGATCGGTTTCCAGAATAAAATCTTGGCGAAGAAAGAGCTGGCGAACATCATTCGTGATGTGCTTGAATATTACGGTCAGGAATATACGGCAGGAGTTCTTGATAACCTGAAGGAGCTTGGTTTCAAATACGCTACTGCCTCCGGCTACTCTTGGGGCATGGGCGGCTTGCCAGAAGTAAAGGGTAAGAAGGAGCTCATTGAAGAGGGTGACAAGCGCATTCTTGAGGTTGAGAATTACTTTGCTCAAGGACTGCTTACTCAGAGTGAGCGTCACAGTCAGATCATCAAGATTTGGACTGAAATTAAGGATCGTATTGCTGAGCTTGCAAAGACCTCTTTGCCACACGACAGCTCCGCTTACACCATGATTGAGTCTGGTGCTCGTGGTGCTTGGGGTCAGTTGACGCAGATGATCGGTATGATCGGTCTGAAGAGCTCGCCTTCCGGAGACATTATCGAACTTCCGGTAAAATCCTCGTTTAAGGATGGTGTATCCGTGCTCGAATTCTTCATTTCAAGCCACGGTGTACGTAAAGGTTTGACCGATACTGCTTTGAAGACCGCGAACGCTGGTTACTTGACCCGTCGCTTGGTTGATGTGGCTCAGGATGTCGTTGTGCGCGATGTCGACTGTGGCGATGAACAGGGAGTGCTCCTTACAAAAACCGAGTCTGACGAAATTGGTGAGGCATTGCTCATCCGTATTCTTGGACGCATGGCGTTGTCTGACGTGAAGTTGCCGGGTGAACGCAAGGCCATTGTGAAGGCGGGGGAGTTGATCACTGAAGATCATATTCGTGAAATGAAGAAATCAGGCAAGGAACTTGAGGAGGCTCATGTGCGCTCCGTGATGACCTGTAAGATTCGTCGCGGTGTGTGTCAGATGTGTTACGGCTATGACTTGGCACATAACAAGCTCGTGAAGATGGGTACAGCTGTGGGTATCATGGCTGCTCAGTCTATTGGTGAGCCTGGAACGCAGCTCACCATGCGTACCTTCCATACGGGAGGTGTGGCAGGTAAGGACATTACGCAAGGTTTGCCACGTGTTGAAGAGTTGTTCGAAGCTCGCCTGCCAAAGCGTAAAGCTGTCATGAGCGAGGTTTCGGGTAAAGTTGAGATCGAGAAAGCTGCTCGCACCGTGGTTCAGGCCAACACCGGTAAGGAGATGGTTGACACCACTCCTGGTCAAAAGATTGTAAAGATCCGTCATGCTGCCGTAGAGGAAAAGGTCTTCTTATTCGGTCGTGGTGGTAAGGCGTTGGTTGAAGAGGGGGAGAAGGTACGTGAAGGCCAGGCTATTGCTGAGAAGTCGAAAGGTGAAAAGATCACTGCTGACGTTTCTGGTGTCGCGAAGCTTGGGAAGACAAGTGTGACTGTGGTTCATGATGCCGAGAAAGTACGCGAATACATCATTCCACACGGTTACACTCTTTACGTTAAGGATGGTGATGATTGTTTGGCTGGTGATGCATTGACGGATGGTCACTTGGACCTCCAGGCGCTCTTTAAGGCCAAGGGTCAAGATGCTGTGCAGAAGTACTTATCTAAGGAAATGCAGTTCATCTACTCATCACAGGGCCAGAAGTTGAACAACAAGCACATTGAGGTGATTATTCGTCAGATGTTTAGTCGCGTGCGCGTCGATGATCCAGGTGATACGGATTTGTTGCCTGGTGAAGTCATCGAAAAGGCCACGTTGCTCGATGAACAAGATCGTATCGGTGCAATGGGAGGTAAGCTTTCAGGTTTTGAACCTCTCTTGCTCGGTGTGACAAAGGTTTCGTTGTCTACGGAGAGCTGGTTGTCATCAGCTTCCTTCCAGGAGACTGCTCGCGTTCTTATTAACGCTGCAGTTACCGGAAAGATCGATGAGTTGGCTGGTTTGAAAGAGAACGTGATCATTGGTCGTTTGATCCCTGCTGGTACTGGTTTTGCCGGTAATGAAGTAGTGATCGACTACCCAAAGAAGTCGTACGAGCCAGTCGCCGCTGCTTTGGCACCAGTCATTGAGGCTGAGATCAAAGTAGAAGGACCGCAGACAGGGACGGTTGCTGATGAAAGTGGTGCAACCAAAGAAGACAAGGCTGAGTAATGTATAAATACAAAATCGATCTCCCTTGGTGGGGATCGATTTTGTTTTGTGATAGCATTTCATAATGACTCCAAGGAAAATATTCAAATGGCTGTTCTGGAGTGGGGCATTGGCAACCCTCATTTCTGCTCTAGGAATTCCTGGGGCAATATTTGTCACTGGCCGATTATATGTCCAGACTATCGAGGAAATCGAACCAGACACGGTTTTGATTTTTGGTGCAGGACTTCGTTCTGACGGCACACCTTCAGATGTATTGCGTGATCGGCTTGAGACGGGAGCGGAGCTTTTCAATCAGGGTAAAGCTACGCATATTCTCGTATCTGGCGATAATCGATTTGAAAATTACAATGAGCCACAAGTTATGCATGACGTGCTTGTGGCTGAGTACGGAGTCCCGGAAGACTATGTTCTCATTGATTTTGCTGGTCGAAGAACTTACGACACCTGCATCCGAGCTAAAACACTATGGGGTGTCGATTCGGCCATTTTGGTAACACAAAGTTTTCACTTGCCTCGAGCAATCTGGACCTGTCGACGTCTTGGAATTGAAAGTATCGGAGTATCGGCAAGCCTTCACGACTACATGAAAGATGGCACTTATCGGGCGCGGGAGACATTAGCGAGCTATAAAGCATTTCTGGATGTTTACGTTGTTGAACCGGCATATGTGACCGGAGAAGTTGAGCAAGATTTGTAAAAGATATTTCGTTTGTGTTCGGCGAAATCGCGGTGCCGTTGTGGTTGTGAATGCCGTGATAATATCTGCTCATGAAGAACAAGCTACCACAACGTATTCTCGGTCTTGATCCTGGCTACGGCCGGTTGGGGTTTGGCGTACTTTCAAGCAATGCTCGTCGACAGTTGTCCTATGTTACATGTGGTGTTATTACAACGCAGGCAGGGACACCGACCGCTGATCGGTTACTTGAGATAGCTAGAGATATCGAAGCCCTGATTGATCGACACGATCCGGATCTGATTGCAATTGAAGAATTATTCTTTGTAAAAAATATCACAACCGCTTTAAAAGTCGCTGAAGTTCGCGGAGTTATCTTATATCTCGCTTCCAAGCGCGGTCTACCGATTATTGAGATTAAGCCAACAGAAATTAAAATGGCAGTAAGTGGGGATGGTCATGCAGATAAACGGCAGATGCAAAAAATGATCACTATGCTCCTAAAACTCGATGCCGTTCCGCAGCCGGATGATGCTGCCGATGCGCTTGCGGTGGCATGGGCGGGGGAGGGGAAATATCGTCTATAATGACGGGGCATGGCGAAGCGAAAATATACAACGAGTCACTGGGGGAAGTTGGTGGTTGCGGGCGCTTCCAGTTCTTTGCTAACCCTGAATGTGGCGAGTGTATTTATGTTTGTGACTGATCCCTTTGCGCCCCCGCCTTTTGTACCTCCACCAACACCGAACCAATACTTAGCCACAATATGTCATGAGCCCGATTGCGATCTTACGCTTCTGAATACAATTATTTCGTGCGAGAGTGGCTGGCGAATGGTGAAGAATTCGCGCTCAACGGCCTTTGGGTATTTTCAGATTATCGACGGAACAGAGCGGACGACACCGCAGTACGCTGAGGGTCAGCGAAAGTTTGATCCTTACGCTAATCTTGACATGGGACTTTACTTGTACGAAACGCGGGGTACAAATCCTTGGGTATCTTCACGTTCATGCTGGTTGCCTAAATACCGACGCGCTTTGGCGACTGGAGCAGTTCTGGTATCCCCACGCGATCTCACATTTCCACCCCAAGAATAGAAAAACCACTGACCGGAGTCAGTGGTTTTTCTGGAGCAGGTGGAGGGAGTCGAACCCTCATCATGAGTTTGGAAAACTCAGATAATAACCGCTATACGACACCTGCGCAGCTCACTATTAAATTTTCCACCTACTTTGTCGTGAGCCCCTGTCTCGGCCTCTCCGTACGGTTACGTACGCTTCGGCCTCGACTTCCCGCGCCTCGTAGCTGGAAAATTTACTACGCTCGCTCTGTGATTGGATCGTGAGAGCGAAGCGTACGTAATTTATCAGATAGAGGAAATTCTTTCAACTCCCCAGACGCCGTCTTTTTCAACAAGCCGGGCGTTTGGAATCTTGAAGCCGGCGGCCAGCTTATGGCCACCGCCCCCGTATTTTTCCTCAGCTAACTTTGCCACATCTTTGCCGCGGCTCCGCATCGAGCCTTTCACGGCTCCGTCGTTTGTTTCTCGGTAAACAAGAACAATGTCATGCTGGCCATCAAGCATGGCATGAAGGAAGCCAGAGATGCCTGCGACATCATCTTCAGTGCCCTGGTGCTCCTCCATGTCCTGTTTGGTGATGGCGGTAGCAATCGCACCCATACCTTCATCTTTGAAGAGTCGCTCCATCGCCAGGCCCCAGAGCTGAAGCGATGCTACAGAGCGGTTCATGAGGGTGTGTTGCACGATGACCTTCAGATCTGCCCCAAGGCGTACAAGCTCTGATGAGGCATCTAAAGCGGCCGTAGTGGTGTTTGGAGTTGAGAAGAGCACGGTATCAGTACAAATGCCGGTAAGGATACACTGTGCAGCTTCTGGAGACACTTTCCAACCAGTGGACTGTACAAAGCGCCAGACTACATCTGCGCTTGAAGCGGCTTTTGGCTCGACGACGTTTATGGTGCCGTACATTGGGTTGGTGGCATGGTGATCGAAAACGACAAGTGGAACTTTGTGTGCCATGGTAGGCAGCAGTTTCTTGATGTATTCGCCATCGGAGCAATCGGAAATAATCACGAGGTCGATGGTGGGTTGCTGAAAGACTTCGAGGTCGCGGCGGATGATATCAATTTGGGGGATAAATTTGAAAGAGTCGGGGAGGGGCTTGGGGGAGAAAACGTCGACTTGTTTGTCGAGTGCTTTTAAAACATGGAAAAGTCCCATTGTTGACCCCATGGTGTCGCCATCAATGCGTTCGTCGGTTAATAGCAAGATATGCCCCGCTTGGGTAATGAGCTTCTGGATGTGTTCGTAAACAAGAGGAGCCATACTTGTGCCTTGGACGAATCCAATAGCAGTGGGGTAGCTTAGCTGAGGCTAGCAGAAGGGTCAAGATTGTGATGATATATTTGACATTTTCTTGCTTTTATACAAAGCTATTTGGTCGATTAGCCTCGTGGTGAGGTGCGACATGGGAGGAAAAATGTCTGACGAAACGAGCGGTCGGGCTTCCGGTGTGTCGATCCGGGAGCGGGGGCTGAGTGAGGATTTGTGCGTCTTCTTGGAAGCGGCCTCCATTTTCACCATGGGTGACCTGGAGCGCTGCACCTCGAAGAGTTTGCAGGGCAGGCCTGGCTTTCGCTGGGGGTACTGGGGAGCGATCAAGAAGGCTGTTCGGGAGTGGAAGAGGTCGTAGCAGCTCGGCCTTCCCTGTTTCAATCTACCCGCCGTTTCCATTCTGGATGTGGCGGGTAATTTTTATACTTATCGATTTTGAAAGAATTTCCCATTCCTAATGACGAATTCACAAGCCTTAGGTACAATGTTTTCAACTATGTATCTTCAGCGCTTAGAGGTTCAGGGATTTAAGACTTTTGCTAAGAAAACGGTGCTCGAATTTCCTGCCCCAAAGGCCGGGACGAATCCGCTTACGGTGGTCGTTGGCCCAAATGGTTCTGGGAAGTCGAACCTATCTGACGCTATTCGATGGTGCTTAGGCGAGCAGTCCATGAAGCAGCTGCGTGGTAAAGAATCGCAAGATATTATTTTTTCAGGCTCTGAGGGGAGGGGCCGGGCAAATTTTGCCGAGGTCACGCTTACTTTCAATAATGAAGATAAGAGCATGCCTTCAATTGAGGCAAGCGAGGTGACCATCACACGGCGCTTGTATCGGGATGGGGAATCGAGCTATCTCATGCAGGGGGCTGAGGTGCGGCTTAGTGATGTGCAGCTTACGTTGGCTGAGGCCGGAGTCGGGCAGCGCTCGTATGCGGTGATTGGCCAGGGTATGGTTGACCACATTTTGACCTCGTCTCCTGAGGAGCGCAAAATTTTCTTTGATGATGCCACCGGCGTACGCGGTTTGCAGATTCGCAGACATCAGTCGATGTTGAAACTTGAACGTTCAGCTAAGAATTTGGCTGACGTTGAGATGCTTTTGCAGGAACTCGAGCCTCGTTTGAACCTACTTAAACGTCAGGTGAAGCGACTCAATGAGCGTGAAAAAGTCGAAGCCGAGCTTAAGGAATTGTCCGCGAACTATTTTGGTACTCAATACTGGAACCTACAAGATGAGAAACTCGGCATCGATGCTCGAGTGAAATCCGCGACGCAAAAGGTTGATGAGAAGAAGGCTGAGCTCGCTTCCGGTGATGCAAAACTTGCTCTGCTTGAGAAGGCTGAGGCGGGTAAGGTAACGGACATGAGCGGCGTTCAAGAATTTCAGTCAGCTTATAAAAATGCTCAGGAGGAACTTGCTTCCGCCCGGAAGACGCATTTTGCCATTGAACGTGAGATTGAACTTTCTAAAGTTCGAGCCCAGTCGAGTTGGGCGCCGTTGCCGCTTACCGACATTATCGGTGAAGTGAAGGAGCTTGCGAGCTTGCATGAGCGACTTTTGGTTGCATTGCGAGGAGTAAAAGAGCTGGCCGAGCTCGACGCTATCGTGAAGGACATCGAATCCGCTCATGGACGGTCATCCAAGCTGCGGGATCGTCTCATCAAGCCAAATCCAGAAGATTTTACAATTGATCCGAAAGTGAAAGCTGATCTCGAAGCTGCTCAAGGCTTGATTAAGGTCGCAGAAGCCAAAGTGAAAGAGGCGGAGCGGGCCATGGATGCTAAGGCGCGTGAAGCTTCGGCCTCCAAGAGTGAGGTGTTTGCGTTTCAGCGTTCTTTGCGCCAGCTGCAGGCTGACGTCATGCAGCTTGAGAACGAGAAAAATGCCCACAGCGTCGAGCTTGCACGGGTGGAGACACGGATTGAGGCGATTATCGTTGAAGCGCGCGACAGCGTTGGCCAGGAAGTGATCGATGAGCTTCTCAAGGTTGCCCCAGAAAACCGTGCGCAGAACGTTGATGAGCTACGTGACAAGATGATTCGTGTTCGTCATCAGTTAGAAATGATTGGCGGTATTGATCCAGAAGTAGTTAAGGAGCACGCTGAGGTGGATGAGCGATTCACGTTCTTGTCGACGCAAGTCAGTGACATCCGGGCCGCGATTGCATCGACAGAGAAGATTGTTGATGAGCTTGATCATGAGATTCGTGCGCAATCCGAACGGGCCTTTAAGGAGATCAATGAGCACTTCCAGAAATATTTTAAAGTGCTTTTTGGGGGAGGGTCATGCTCGCTTGTAAAGATGAGCGAAGATGAGGTGACCGTGGAGACCAAAGTATCGCTTGATAGGGCCATGGAAACCGTGGCCGAGGAACATAACAAAGAAGAAGAGGAATCGCATGAAGAAATTTCTAAGCGCGTTTCAAATCGGAAGGATGCGGTGGCCGGAATTGATATCCAAGCCACGCCGCCGGGTAAGAAACTGAAGGCACTCAATTTGCTTTCGGGAGGTGAACGGGCCTTGACCTCGATTGCACTCCTGTCTGCGATCATGGAGACCAATCCATCACCGTTTGTGGTGCTTGATGAGGTGGACGCTGCGCTTGATGAGGCGAACACGGTCCGCTTTGCAAACATCTTGAATGAACTTCGTTTGCACACGCAATTTATTGTAATCACCCACAATCGGGCCACCATGGAGAAAGCGGATACGTTGTATGGTGTGACGATGGGGGATGATGGGATCAGCTCATTGTTATCGGTGAAGCTGGAGGACATCGCCAGTGGCGATAGTGCCCGTCGCTAGCTTTTTTTCCTGACTTCTGTTAAGCTGCTTGGTCTTATGACTTTGCAATTTGACGATCAACAAGAAGCTCCAAAGCGCACCGGACGCCGTCCGAACTCTTTGGGCCGTCCACGTTTTCCGGCCGGAGCAGGGGCTCGCGGTCAGACTGTGCCACGCTTCGGTAATCAATCGAAGGGTTCATGGGAGCCGGTCGCCAAGTGGTACGGTAAACACCTCAAGGAAGAGGACACGTTCCAATCCGAAGTCATTTTCCCAGGTGCTTTGCGTTTGCTTTACCCAGTGAAGGGGAAGAGCTATATCGATATTGCTTGCGGCGAAGGTTCATTTGCTCGTGCTGTTGCGAATACCGGTGCTTCAGTGCTTGGTTTTGATATTTCTTCAACACTCATTAAGCAGGCTGAAGCGAAGAAGATTAAGGGCGCCACTTTCCGTGTTGCCAACGCTACTGATTTTGCTCGTTACTATGATCCAAAGAGCTTTGATGGCGCAGCTTGCAATCTCGCCATTCAAAACATTGATGACTTCGCAGCTGTTTTCCACGACGCGGGTAAAGTTTTGAAACCTGGCGCTTCCTTTGTTATCGTTTTGAACCACCCCATGTTCCGTATTCCTCGTCAGACTGGTTGGGGCTGGGATGAGAAGCGTGGTTTGCAGTATCGCCGTACTGACGCCTACTTAACGCCAAACGAAATTCCAATCGTCGCTAACCCGGGGGAGGGTGCTAAGAGCAAGGTAACGTATTCGTATCACCGACCACTTGAGACTTACATGAAGGAACTCGCAAAGGCCGGTTTCATGGTCGACGCTATCGAGGAGTGGATTTCTCACCGCAACAGCGACTCCGGTCCTCGTGCCAAAGCCGAGAACCGTTCTCGCCAAGAGATTCCAATGTTCATGGCGATTCGTGCGATTAAAACAAAAATTTAAGGGCACTTTGTATGTTTAAACCAGGACCCCAATGCCAAAGCTGCGCCATGCCGTTAGTAAAAGATCCCGAACACGGTGGAACAAATGCTGATGGTTCGAAATCGACCGAGTATTGCAGTTATTGTTTTGTGAACGGTCAGTTTGTGGACGGGGGAGTGAGCTTGAACGAGTATCGAATGAAGTTGGATCAGATTTTGAAAGACAAGAAGATGTCGTGGTTGTTGCGGACCATGACCTGGTATCAATTGCCAACTTTGAAGCGTTGGAAGAAATAGTCAAAAAGAAGAACCGCACCTACGTGGAAGTCCGCGAGGTGCGGTTCTTCGTTGTAGATGCGGCTAGTTGTAGCCCGCCTCCTTCAGCCGCGGCATCGACCTGCTCTGGCGATGTAGGCCCTGTTTGATGACTTCGGCCCAGGAGCGTCCACGAAACTCGGTTTCTCGATTGCGGAACTCTCCTCCGCGCATGGTGCTGATGCCGGGAGCCAGGATGACCAGATAGGCACCCTGCTGTTGGGGGGCCGGCGCGATGAAGGCACAAGGCTTTCCTTCGGC
>DAORIP010000007.1:0-9620 GCA_035438565.1 bacterium
TCAAGACACGCCGCGCCCGCCTCTCCTTTGTGAAGGGCTTTGGTCGCCGCCTGAAGGAATTGGTAAGCAAGAAAACCAAGACCGCCTAAATTAAAAACCACTCCCGAAACGGGGTGGTTTTTTGTTACTTGCTTAAGAAAGCATCGACAATCTCTGTAAAGGTAGAAAATGGCACCGCCCCTTCAATCTTTTCTCCATTGAAGAAGAATGTCGGCGTACCCGTCACGCCAGCCGCTACGCCATCAGCCAAGTCTTGCGCTACTTCATCTGTATATTTCCCCGACTCCAGACAGTTTCGAAACGTACCCACGCTCAACCCAGCCTGACTAGCGTAATCAATCAAACTTTCCGTAGTAAATTCACCAGAATTCCTATACAGGACGTCGTGATACTCCCAAAACTTATTCTGGTCTTGAGCACATTCCCCCGCCTCGGCAGCGATATCCGCGCCCGGATGCAGATCAATAAGTGGAAAATCGCGATAAATAATTCTTACTTGGTCTGGATACTTACGAGCAACAGCATCGAGCACGTAACTTTCCTGCTCTGAATACGGACAGCCAAAATCAGCAAACTCCACAATCGTGAGTGGGGCACCAAGATTTCCGAGCGAAGGATCATCAGTCGTGGCGAGTTCACCACTTCCAGTAGCGGCTTTTGCTACGGCGAGTAATCGATTTTGAGAAATGGCAGTACTTTGAAACGAGTATGTAGCCGTATCAATAACGCCTTTTTGGATCTGTCGATAATAATTAAACACTCGATATCCAAAAACGGCCGCGAGAACGAGTACAATAAGAAACAGGAACGTACCAAGGCGACGATTCCTTGGGCTCTTCTCAGATATTAACGGTTCAAAATTCGCTTCCGGCAGGTCAGTCATAGCTACCCCCATAGAATAGCACACGCCTTTACGAAAAACGTGACCTCTGGTATCCTTGCAAACGATATGATTCTCAACATTATTCAGATCGTCCTAGCAGCACTTTTGGCTACTGCTATCCTTTTACAGGCTCGCGGGAGTGGTGTTGGCTTGGCATTTGGCGGAGATGGTAACGTTTATCGTACTCGTCGCGGAGTTGAGAAAAAGCTCCACGTTTTCACGATTGTTCTCGCCATTCTTTTCTTCGGTGTCGCACTTGTCAACGCACTCTACAATTTCTAATTCAGTCAGCTCACACGCTCTATACCTAAAGTCGGATTTTTAGACTTTTTACGGAGTTTGCGACGACGGATGTTCTCCGGACTGTCTTTTGGTAGATCAAAAGAAGGCGCCAAACGCGCTGTTGGAAATGACCTAGCCATGCGCCAAGTCTTAGCTGTCAAACCAACAAAACGCCTCCCCACCGTCAAACAATGGATGCAGCTTCCACGTTTCTTGTCCCCAGTTGAACGCCGCATTGCGCTCACCGGATTTTTACTTATTGTTGTTGGCGCAGGCGCGCTTGGCTTTCAGTACGTATCACAGCATGCCGAACGCGTCGCAGCTGTTGGCGGCGAATACACGGAGGGTGTCATTGGCTATCCTCACTACATCAACCCGCTCTACGCTAACGCAAGCGACGTTGACGCCTCGCTGTCTCACCTAGTCTACAACGGCCTCATGCGCTTCGATCCCGTAGAGGGTGTCGTGCCTGATTTGGCAGAAAGCTATCAAATTTCAACGGACGAAAAAGAGTATACGTTTACGTTAAAAAGTGATCTTACCTGGCATGATCACGATCCCGTCACAAGTGAAGATGTCGTCTTTACTATGCACGCGATTCAAAATCCCGAATACCGCAGCCCCCTCATGAGCACGCTGTCCGGTATTACCATTGAAGCCGTGGATGAAAAAACCGTTAAGTTTACTCTATCTGAACCCTTTGCCCCCTTTCTCACCACCATGACGATTGGGATTTTGCCAGCACACATTTGGCAGAACATCCCCGCTGCTAACGCCCAACTCACCCAACTTAACCTGAAACCAATTGGAAGTGGACCATATATATTTGAAAAGCTCACGAAAGATAACAAAGGGAACTTGAAAAGTGTTGATTTTGTTCGTAATCCTGATTACTTCCGCGGTGCTCCACACATTGAGCGTCTTACGTTCAAGTTCTTCATGGATACCAATGAATTAAGCCAAGCGCTCCGCAATCACAATATTGAAGGGGCTTCAGCTTTACCGTATGAGCAAGTCGCCAAATTCTCTGATGACCGCTCATTGAACGTAACAAGACCAAGTACACGAGAATACGTAGCCGCACTCTTCAACCTCAAAGCCACCGGACCAGTTTCAGACAATAAGATTCGCCAGGCGCTCGCACTCGCCACCGACAGACAAGCACTTATCAGCACCGTGCAAGCAGGGCACGCTACCCCAATTACAAGCCCCCTCGTGTTTGGCGTACCTGGGTATGACAGCTCACTCGCTATTCCAACCGCCGACCCTGCTGCAGCCGCAACCATACTTGAAGATGCTGGTTGGAAGATTCCAACAGAAGGTGGGATGAGAACAAAGGACGGTAAGACGCTTAACGTACCAATTACCGTTCTGGACACGCCCGAGCTGAAGGCCGTAGCAGAAGAGCTTCGCCGTCAATGGGAGCCACTTGGCGTAAGTGTTAACGTCATTCCGGTGAGTTCAATTTCACTTCAAAACGACGTCTTAAAGTCGCGTAGCTTTGACGTACTCGTCTCCGGTGAACTTTATGGAGTTTTTCCAGACCCATACCCTTTCTGGCACTCTTCACAAGTGCCATTCCCAGGTCTCAACGTTTCTCAATTCGTCAGCAAAGCAGCTGATGACGCAATTTCGACAATCCGGACGACAGCAGATCAGACTGCCCGTACCGAAGCCTTTACTAAATTTGCCGCAGCCGTAAATGAAACAACTCCAGCTATCTTCCTGTATCAACCCACCTACCCCTATGCCCTCCCAAGCACCATTCAAAACGTAAAGCTTCCTGCTATCGTAACGCCAGCGGATCGTTTTGCGAATGTACAAGACTGGTACATAAAAACCAAAGCAATCTTTAAAAAGAAGAGCTAAATCATTGACGATCATCACTTTCTGTGCTAGAGTTTCCTCTTCCTTTTTGCGCCCAAAAAGCGCACTATACTCCCAAGAATTTTCTAAGTAACATGCACGAGTTCTAAGTACTGCAAAACTGTTTTAAATTTTCAAATACGAGGCGCGGGGAGATTTTTCTGAGGCGTGCGTAACCGTACGGTGAAGAAAAATCGGGACCCACAACAAAGTAGTTGGAAATTTAAAACGGTTTTGCGAGTGTGGCGGAATTGGTATACGCGTAGGTCTCAGAAGCCTATGGTGGTAACACCTTGAGAGTTCGAGTCTCTCCACTCGCACCAGATACTCCCTTTCCAGATAGACTCTCGTTCGGACTCCCCTCAGGAACTTCGGGATCGTCCTCACCTTTGTCTATCTGCCGGTCGCCTTGGCGGCTTCGCCGCCACAAGGCTCGTAACAATACTCTCCCAAACAATGCCGGTCGATTCCCGTTGAGTTCTCTCGACGTGAGCCGACTGTCATGATCGAAAGTCATACTCACTATTAACTATTAACTTTCGACTTTAGACTGAGTTTCTTATATGGGTAATTTTAAACCTCATGCTGCTCGCCCAGAACGCGGTCAGCAGAATAACCGACGCCCTGCACGTGGACCTTTCCGCCCGCATGCTCCGCGCGGTGCCGCCCTCACTGGAGAACCGGCAAAAACCACAACGTACACCAGCCCTACGGGTGAAGTTGTACGCGTTATCGTCCTTGGTGGACTTGAAGAAGTTGGACGTAACTGTACCCTCATTGAATACAAAAATGACATCATTTTTGTGGACATGGGTCTGCAATTCCCAGATGAAGACATGCCTGGAGTTGATTACATCATTCCAAACATGAGCTACTTGAAGGGCAAGGAGCAAAATGTTCGTGGTGTAATCATCACCCACGGTCACTATGACCATATTGGTGCCATTCCGCACGTCATGCAAAGCATTGGCAATGCCACAATTTATGCTTTGCCAGTAGCCGCAGGCATCATCAAGAAGCGTCAGACTGACTTCCCAGAATCAAAGGTAGTTGTAAAGCCAATCACTATTGAGTCTGAATTGCAGTTAGGTGCTTTTAAGGTGCACTTCTTCCATATCAACCACAACATCCCAGACTCTGCCGGCATTGTGATTGAAACTCCGGTTGGAACCATTTGCCACACCGGTGACTGGAAATTTGACTACCACCCGGTTGGCACCGTTCCAGCCGACTTCCACAAGATTGCTCGCGTAGGTATGGCAGGCGTCTCCCTCCTCATGGGCGACTCTACAAACGCCGATCGCGCCGGTCACCAGAAGTCTGAAAAAGGCATTGGTGATGAGCTGCAGGGCATCATTGAAAAGGCTCCAGGTCGTGTGATCATTGGAACCTTCGCTTCCCTGTTGTCTCGCGTGAAGCAGATTATGGAAATTTCTGAGGCCCAGGGCCGCAAAATTGCGCTTGATGGCTACTCCATGAAGACCAACGTAGAAATTGCTAAAGAGCTTGGCTACATTAAGGTCAACCAAAAGTCGATCATCCCAATTGAAGAGGTCAACGAACACCCACCAGAAAAAATCACGATTATTTGTACGGGTGCTCAAGGCGAAAAGCGTGCTGCTATGGCACGTATCGCCAATGATGAACACCGCTTTGTAAAGATCGATCCAACCGATACCATCATCTTCTCAAGCTCTGTTATTCCTGGAAATGAGGCTACCGTACAGCGTCTCAAGGATACCTTGTACCGCAAGCGTGCTCGCGTCATTCACAAGGACATCATGGACGTGCACGCTGGTGGACACGCCATGAAGGAAGATATCAAGCTCATGTTGAGTTTGTTCAAGCCAAAGTACTACATGCCAATTGAAGGTAACCATTTCTTGCTCCGCGAGAACGCTGAAGTTGCCTACTCTATGCACTGGCCAGAACAAAATGTGTTTGTGGCAGACAACGGTCAGATCATTGAGATGTGGAAAGATGCCAAGGGAGAAACGCAAGCCAAGATGACCACGGAAAAAGTCCCAACCGACTACGTTTTCGTTGACGGTCTTGGTGTTGGCGATGTCTCTCAGGTTGTCTTGCGTGATCGTCAGGCCTTGGCCGAAGACGGTATGGTAGTAGTGATCGCTCAGTTTGATAAGAAGAGCGGAAAGCTGGTATCAGCTCCAGACATGGTCAGCCGCGGCTTCGTACAGATGAAGGAGAACAAGGAATTTATCGTGGCTACTCGCCTTCACCTTGAACAGGTGCTTGCAAAAACCAACACCGCTGCTCCAATTGATCCAGACCACATCAAGACCACCATTCGCGATGAGCTGGGTAAGTACCTCTTCCAGAAAACCGAGCGCCGTCCAATGATTCTGCCAGTATTGATCGAGGTTTAGACCTCCACCAAAAGAGCCCGCACGGGCTCTTTTGTTTTTGTTGAAAATTGATGCTAGCATTATGCCTATATGCGTGTCCTTACTGGCATTCAACCCACAAACATCCTTCACCTTGGTAACTACTTTGGCGCCCTGAAGCCAGCTGTAGAATTACAACGTGAAGACGAGCTTTTTATTGGCATCGTTGATTTGCACGCCATCACCGTTCCACAAGAACCGGCGCAACTCAAGAAGAATATCGCGTTTGCTACGGCAGCCTATTTGGCTGCAGGCATTGACCCCAAGAAGGCTGTGCTGTTTCAGCAATCTCGAGTACCAGCTCATGCTGAACTTGGCTGGCTGCTTCAGACCATTGCACGAATTGGCGAACTTGAACGCATGACCCAGTTCAAGGATAAATCAAAGGTAAAAGGTCAAAATGTAAGCGTTGGACTCTTTACCTACCCCGTCCTCATGGCAGCGGACATCCTCCTGTACGACACGCAAGCTGTGCCCGTAGGAGAAGATCAGAAGCAGCATCTTGAGTTGGCCCGTGACTTAGCCGAGCGTTTCAATCGTGATTTTGGTCAGACGTTTGTGGTGCCAAAGCCGATAATTAATATCGCTAGCGGCAGGATCTTGGCGCTCGACAATCCGGAAATCAAAATGAGCAAGAGCGCCCCCTCCCCCAAGAATTACATTTCGCTCATGGATGAGGCGGATGTTATCAGGAAGAAGATCAAATCAGCCGTCACTGACTCTGAAGCAGGCATTAGCGTGGATGATGGTAGACCAGGGCTTAAAAACCTCTTGTCGATCTTTAGCTTAGTTACAAATGGCTCCCCCGAGGATATCGCCGCTTCGTATACGGGTAAGGGTATGAAGGAAGTGAAAGAAGATTTGGCCGAGGCCTTAATTACTCACCTTACGCCACTTCAGGCCGCTATTAACGATTATCTGAGCCAGCCAGATGAGCTTGAAAAGATCGTTGCTGAAGGTAGCGCCCGCGCCAACGAAATTGCCGCAAAAAAGATTGCCGAAGTAAAGACAAAAATGGGCTTAAGCCTTTAAACCACCCCGAGGTTGTGAGAGGTCAGTAGCCCGCTGCTAAAACAAAGATTACTTCATAAAAAGGCAAAAAGAACTTGAAAGGTCAACGGCAGTTATATGACTAATATTAGCCATATAACTGCTGTTTTGACTTGACAAAAGTCGAAAAAAATGCTATACTACTTTAGGTAAGTTAGTTCACAACCAACGGGGAGAGAGACTTCTCTGGAGCAATCCAAAGATGCCCCAAAACCGAAAGGCCCTGACAGGCTTTCTACAGAATCACCGTACCCCAAAGGTATCGCGACTCTCACTAGGAAACATGTCAGGGCCTTTTGGTTACTCAATACTCAAACGCTCCAAACGGAGCAAAAAGGAAACCCTGATGCAGTTCCTCAAGGATCTCTTCAACCTGCTCTTCCCCGCCTCCCCCAAGACGGCCGACGAACCCCGCCACGACCGTGTCACGGACGACAAGTTCATGCAAAGCGGCGTGTGGGGCACGATCAACGGCCAGATCGTCGATCTCCGGAGGCACGATCCCGTCCGCGCCGCGCGTGCCCTCGGCCTCACGGCTCGCTACGAGCAGTGGATCGAGGACTCGCGGACCAAGGACGACGAGATCATCGTTCACGAGATCAGGCCCTACGTCGTCCACTGACGACATCCTGCCGACACAGGTCGAGGCTTCTGCTTCGACCGCCACATCAGCGCACATGATGTAAATCGTGTTCGATGATGGGCAAGTCCAAAACTTCCCTTGGTCCCCCAACCAGCCCGCTAGAGGGCATTGAATGGGGAGAAACTTCGCCAAAAAGTTTCTTAGATCCTTCAATCGCTTAGCATCCGCTAGGCGATCACAACCAGGCCGTTTGGCAACGGCTACGAGGCAAGCATGAGCAAGACCTTTTTCGGCTTCGGTGTCGCCCCCTCGATGTTCCCCGCGGACTGCGCGATCGCCAAGCGTTCGCTCTCGCCGGAGCAGGCGAAGGGAGTCATCGCGGAAGGCGTCGATCCCTGTCTCAACCCCAGCCACAAGGCGAGCATCGACGCGATGCAGAGCCGGTTCGGGATCGAGGTGACCATCCCCGCCAAGGCCCCGGTCGTGAAGCTCGGCTTCGGCGACCGACTCCTCGTGATGGGGGTGTCCGGACTGCCCCGCCTCGAGGGCCGGCACGAGTACACGCAGGACGAGATCGACGGGGCGAAGTTCGACTTCTCCCTCTGGACGGTCTCCGAGAGCTGATCGACTACCGCCCAGGGACGGTATATCCCTGACTCACAACTAACGTGTTCCCCGCCCAGTCTTCACTGGATCTTGCGGGGAGCCCACCAGCGCACACGACTTCGGTCGCGTTCGATGATGGGCTAAAGCAATGTGCCGAAGCCGACCATTAATCAGGGCAACAACCCTCGTGGAGGACACGTGCTCCTGGCCATCTACTACCGGAACGGAGGCGACGTCGAGACGACGCCGGTCGAGCTCCTGCCGCTCGGCGACGAGTGGCAGCCGCGTCAGACTGTGACGCGTAACAGCCGCGGACAGATCATCGCGTGGTGTTTCCGCGACGGGCAGCACCACGGGGATCCGGTCCCGACCGGCTCCCAGGCAGCGCTGGACTTCGATGGCATCAGCTACATGACCCTGATCGAGGAAGCGGACTTGCTCGAAGGGTGGTTGAACTTCCTCCGTCAGCGGCCCCAACACCCGATCGACTGCGACGACTTCGACAACTAAGACGAGTAGCGCGTCGTGGCCGGCTAGGTCATAAACCCCTACACCGCCCAGGGACGGTATATCCCTGACTCACAACTAACGTGTTCCCCGCCCAGTCTTCACTGGATCTTGCGGGGGACCCATCAGCGCACATGATGCAAATCGTGTTCGATGATGGGTGAGCAAAGTGCGCATCTAAATATCTTCCTACACCAAAAACTGGAGGGGACGATGACTGACGTCGATGATTACACCGACGAATACCCGGAAACTGCGGGCAAGACCTCGATCACGTACGTGATCGAAAAGCTGTCCGAAAGGGCGATCGCGGTCTCGGATGAAATCCGGGTCGCGAAACCGGAGCAGCTCGCGGCGCTCAATGAGCACCACGAAAAGCTCATGGCTGCGATCGCTGAGGTCACGAACCTCATCGATTACCCCTTCTCCAACACCAGCAATACCACTCCCAGGTGGTAGTGCTCATATCCAGGCATCGGTCACTGACTCGTGCCTGGATGCCCATCAGCGCACATCCTCGAACGAAAATGAGAGGGTGTTCGATGATGGGCGACTCAACCAACGCTCAAACATAGGAGTCCATCGTGGACCGCGAACAAATGAAGCAAGACCTGGCCGCTCTCAAGGAACAGCTGACCAGGCTGCCGAACAGCCGTGAGCTGTTCGAAAAGATCAGCTTGATGCTGATCGAGATGGTCAGGCTCGAGCATTTGTTCAAAACCCGCATCGGCGAGGGCGACTACCCCGGCGGACCGGAACAGCTCGCACTGGACTGGGATCTTCTCCTGGGACTACGCCTCACCGAGAGCGAGTACACCGAACAGCTCAATGCGGCGCTCGATCTCGAGTGGCGCATCAACGACCTCGAGGTCAAGATTCAGGAGCGCGAGTGGCAGTCGTTGCTCGTCCGCACTCCGATCCACCCTCCAGTCACCATCGAGGCCTAGTCCTCGACCACGTCGGCACACTTCTCGTGCCGACGGCCCACCAGCGCACACGACTTCGGTCGCGTTCGATGATGGGCTAGCGAGTGTTAGCCTGAAATTGAAAATTCAAACAAAAAAGGAGGCCACATGGCCGATCACGGACATGGTGGTGGTGGACACGGCGGTGGCGGTGGTGGCGGAGGGGGGTTCTCCCTCAGTCTGGATTTCGGGGGTGGCATTTCCGCCCCCCTGAAGCCGCTCAGCTGGCTGGTCATGATCGTGGCTGGCGTGCAGCTGGCCGACATCGGATGGACCGCCTTCTTGGGACAGCTCAAGGAGCCGTCCTGGACCTGGCTGGCGTTCCCGGTGCTGATCATCTTCGCACTGGGGATGAACTTCTCCTGGACCGCCAAGGTGCTGCAGAGCTGCCTGTGCCTCGCCCTGGCCGTCGCCAGTGGCTGGGCCTTCTGGTGGCGCGTCATGGACGCGGCCGGAGCCGACATCGACTGGTT
>DAORIP010000008.1:0-9453 GCA_035438565.1 bacterium
CTTGGTGCGGCAATCGCAACCCCAGCAAAATTATTTAAGACCAAGGTAAGAGCGATTCCGGAAACCAAACCAAAAACGAAAAGCATTTTTGGGTTGCCGTCAAAAAACCCTCGCGGAGCTTGTGGCTGTTCATTCATAGACGATATTAGCTCAAGCATTCGGAAACTCGAATGCTTTACCTTCAAAGTGTACTAGTTTATGGTTTTTTTAGCCCCTTCCTTATCCACACAGCTAAGCCGACACCAAAAAGTATCAAACCCAAGCTCAGATACTGCGCTGGGGTCAGACCAAAATACTGAGCGTCATTTATTCTCAAGAAGTCAAAAAAGAATCGAACCAGTCCATACCACAGACAAAACGCCGCTGCGTACGTACCTACCCGACGCGGCTTTCGTGCGAGCCAAAGAAAAAGAACTGCCAAAAATCCGGCCGCTAAGGATTCGTATAGACCAAGATCATGTCGTACAACTCCATCAGGATATTTGGTACCAAGAATGAAATGCGTTGCCGTGCCAGGATGATCATGAATCAAAAAGCAGCCAATACGCCCAATCCAAATACCAAAGGGCATGCCAAAAAGTAAGAAATCAGCATGGGTTAAAACATTGACCTTCCGATACCGCAAATATGCAAGACCAACAATCGCGCTTGCGATCAATCCCCCGAACATGGAAAGGCCCCCGTGCCAGATGGCGATAATTTCACCCGGATGCTGCCAAAAATAACTCGGCTCATAAAAAAGCACGTGCCCCAATCTCCCCCCAACAATGCCGGCTAGAATGAGCCATGGCAACAAATCAAACGCTATCGTTTCATCCTGCCCCTGACGCTTGGCAAGCCAGGCAGCCATGAAGGCACCAAACACAAAACCCAGCCCAACAAACAGGCCCCAAACCTGTAAGTGAATTGGTCCGAGATTAATTGTGTTCCAGGCCAAGTACGGAATCATAAAGCTCCAAGTTCTTTTAATGCCAAACGAAATGCTGCAATCGCAGCCTGGCCGTCACGTCGCGACAGCCGTTTTAAAGGTTCATGCGCCAAGGTATTGCGCAAACCGTGTGCCCAACGCACCCGCTTCAGGCGATGATATTTATGAATGGCAAAATTCAAACGGTCATTTAATGAACGTCCTGGAAACATTTTGGCTTGTAGCGCCATATCAAGTACCGCGTCCGCCTTTATAATCGCCATGCGCAAATGTGTCTCATCACCATCCGCAACATGCGATTCAACCTCGGCCCAAGCCTGTAAAATTCTGCGCCGTGAATCGTCTCCAAACTGCATTTTACGCACAATGCGGCGGCCAAGATAGACCGCCGCAAAGGCTCCAAGCACAAAAATCAGACCAACAACAACGGACGGCCACACGCTCCAAAACAATTCACGAAGATCAAACATAAACGAGTATTCAACTACACAGTATGGAGAACGCCTTACGTTCTAGGATACTTGATTACTCGAATACTATACAGGTATTTTCGTATGCCAATCCGTAACAGCTTGGTATGCAGCCGCAGCCTTGTACAACGTCATTTCGGCAAACGGCTTGGCCTGCAACTGCAAACCAACCGGGAGATTGTTTACAAATCCACAAGGGAGAGAAATGCCTGGAAGACCAGCAATATTCGCTGGGGTTGTAAACACGTCTGCTAAGTACATGGCAATAGGATCATCGAATTTTTCACCAAGCTTCCACGCCGTACCCGGAGTCGTTGGACCCAAAATCACGTCTACCTGTTTGAAAGCTTCATCAAATTCCTTACGCAAAGCATTGCGTACTGCCAACGATTTCTTATAAAAGGCGTCGTAATAGCCAGCTGACAAAATAAACGATCCAAGCATGATGCGACGCTTCACCTCCAAACCAAAACCTTCGCTCCGCGCCGTGAGGTAGGAATCCTCAAGTGCTCCAGGAGCACGCGTTCCGTAACGCATGCCGTCAAACCGGGCCAGGTTACTGCTCGCTTCTGCTGGTTGCAAAATGTAATACGTCGGTAATGCGTACGGAGACAATGGCAACGAAATTTCAACAACCTCGGCACCTTGTTGTTTGAAGACCTCAATAGCCTCCTCAACGCGAGCGCGGACTTCTGGGTCCATGCCGTCAATGAAATATTCTTTTGGTACGCCAACCTTTAATCCTTTGAGCGTTGGTTCAAGCAATTCGGCCACCGGCTTGTCAGCTAGCTCTGCAGAAGTAGCGTCATGGGCGTCTCTTCCCTCAATCACCTCCATAACCAGCATAGCGTCCTCCACGGTATGTGTGAACGGGCCCACCTGATCTAAACTTGAAGCCAGCGCCACAATACCGTAACGAGACACGCGGCCATACGTTGGCTTCAAGCCAACAATGCCGCACATAGCTGCGGGCTGACGAATTGAGCCACCCGTATCCGAACCAAGCGCTGCAGCCACAAAACCGGCCGCCACTGCTGCAGCTGATCCTCCAGAAGATCCTCCTGGAATGCGTTCCAGATCCCAAGGGTTATGGGTTTTCTGGAAAGCCGAAGTTTCTGTAGACGAACCCATGGCAAACTCATCCATGTTGGCCCGACCAAGAATGATCGCACCCGCCGCCTCAAGGCGCTCAACAACCGTAGCAGAATACGCTGAGGTGTAATCACGCAATATGTTTGAACCTGCGCTCGCCATTTCTCCTGCCAACAACATGTTGTCCTTAATAGCCACCGGAACACCCGCTAAGCGTGGCAAGGTTTCACCTCTCGCTTTCATGGCATCAATTGCTCGTGCCTTGTCTAAAGCCCGTTCTGAAAAGACTTCAAGAAAAGCCCCCACTTTTGCGTCCTCGGCGGCAATTTTCGCCAAACAATTTTTGGTTACCTCTTCTGCAGTGACTGATCCTTCAAGGATAGCGTCACGAATAGCCTTCACGGTTAAGAGTTCGCTCATACCAGATCAACGTGAATAAAATTAGTGACCAAAAACGCCCGGCACCTCTAAAGCATCGCCCGTGCTCTTTGGGAAAGCACCCACCGCCGCATCCCGTTCAGCCTTGAGCGTGGTTGGCTCGTCAACACGAAAAACATTCGTAGCATCCGTAAGATAAGCTTTCGGGTCAACATTAGAAGTGTCGACCTCCTGAAGCTTCGCAATATAGTCAACAATTGAGGGCAACTGCTTCCCAAGGGTCTCCTTTTCCGCATCCGTCAGACGTAGCTTGGCTAATTTAGCCACGTGATCCAAATTGATTTCCATACATTTACAATCGAGGACAAAATACCTATTAACCATTCCGACGTTAGGAGGAATCAGCAGCCCACGGCATTTATGTTGGCCGACCGGATCCTTCGACCTTCGTCTCAGGATGGTTGAAATGATCGCCTCTAATGTACTCATTCCAAACAAAATAATCAAATCTCAATCAAGTTTGAGATGATTCCTGCCTGTCATAAATTTGAATGCAATACTCATCCTTTTCATTCACCTTTTCGTTAAGCCTATCGAGACCAGCGATAACTTCCATGGCGAGTGTATCGGCATCTAAAATTTTGCTACCTTGATCTTCGAAAAACACATCCAATCCACCCACTCTGGACACTCCTCCAGATTTTGGAAAATATACATGTGATAAACCATTTCTGAAAACAGTTGATAATTTCTTCCATTTACCGTCTAGGGACTTTTTACTGTAATCCGAAAAATAGCTCTCACCAAATGCTTGGATGCGCCTTACTGTGTCATGTCCATCAGTTCGATAACGCTTCACCGCAACTAAAAAGCCCAAATAATCCATCGCCGAAAGTGCAGTCAATGCTATGGGGAAATTGCATGCACCTGAAGCCTTCTTTTCAATCGATAGCATACTTCGTAAATCATCTTGAATGTATGCTTTGATTGTAGGAAAAAATATTTCCCGAACGTACTGAACTTTTTGCTCCGGTGACATACTTAGTTAATTACCGAGCATACGCAAAAACTCAGCTTCCGACAAGATCGGCACGCCAAGCTCCCGGGCTTTGTCGGCTTTTGAACCTGGATTCTCCCCCACCACCACAAAACTCGTCTGTTTACTGACAGAATCAGAGACATTCCCACCAAGAAGACGGATTTGCTCCTTTGCCTCTTCACGACCAAGCTTTTCAAGGGTACCGGTGACCACGAACCGCTGACCGTCGAGTACCCGCTTCACCGCTTTGGCCTTTTTCACCTTTACTCCGACCTCCTCAAAATCCTTGAGCATTTTGCGGCCGTGTTCACTCTGGAAAAACTCATGGAGAGAATCAGCTACCGTTTCACCAATATCTGGGACGTTCATGAGTTCATCACGCGTAGCTTTTGCAAGGTTGTCGATTGAACCAAATGATAGAGCCAAAGAGAAGGCCGTTTCAGCGCCAACGTGGCGAATACCAAGTGAAACAATGAAAGCATCAAGCTCAATATCTTTTCGGGACTGAATTTGCTCGTAGAGTTTGTTGGCTGACAATTCAGCAAAGCCCTCAATGCCAAGAAAATCTGCAGCCTGTAAACGGAAAATGTCAGGTGGAGTTTTTACAAGTCCAGCACCGAGGAGTTTCTCGACGATCTTATCGCCAAGTCCGTCGATACTGAAAGCCCGCGCAGCGTATAAAACTTTCTCGCGTTCCATGGCGTAACAATTTTTGTTCGTACACACATACGCGACCTCGCCTTCGCGGCGCTCTACTGGCGAATCACAAACAGGACACTGTTTGGGAATCTTTACACTCGTCTCTTTACCCGTCCGAAGCTCAACCAGCACTTTTACGATCTTTGGAATGATGTCGCCAGCCTTCGTGAGAATCACGGTGTCGCCGACCTTAAGCCCAAGGCGCTCAATCTCGTCGGCATTGTGCAAAGAAGCATGAACAACTGTTGTACCAGCCACAAAGGTTGGTGAAACATTCGCAACCGGCGTCAACGCCCCGGTGCGTCCCACAAACCAATCAATGGATTCAACAATTGTGGTAGCTTCCTCGGCTGGAAATTTCCAGGCCACCAACCCACGCGGCGTCTTTCCAACCACGCCTAACTGCCGATACGCAACGTTGTCATTCACCCGCACCACCACCCCATCAATCCAAAATGCCAGCTTCTCGCGACGTTTGTGGATACTCTCAAAGAAGTCTTTAATCTCTGTCAATGAGTTGCAATGCTCTCCAAGACTTGTTTTAAAGCCGAACAATTTCAAAATTTCTACCCCCGCAGTTTGGGATACTTCACCAAGATCACTCTCCAGTCGCCAGGCTAAATAATCAAGCGGACGCGCTGCCGCCACCGCCGGATCCAACTGACGGATACTTCCTGCCGACACGTTACGTGGATTCGCAAAAGTTTCTTCCCCGCGCTTAGCCCGCTCCTTATTCATTTTCTCAAACGCCTTCTTTGGCATGTACACCTCGCCACGAATCTCGATCCGGCCAGATCGGGAGCGCAGCCTGTCGATCACAGCTTCTGAGAGATCGAATGTTTTCTTCAGCGCTTGTAACTCAGCCTCTTCCGGAACCCGCAACGACAGCGGAATGGATTCAATCGTTTTAATATTATTCGTCACATCCTCACCAACCTTCCCATCACCCCGAGTTGCGCCCGTCATGAGGACACCGTTCTCATACACCAAAGATACAGCCAACCCGTCGATCTTTAACATGGCGTAATAATCAACAAGCTTACCTTCACGAATCTTGAGCAGCCGCGTCTCCCAGTCAGCTAACTCCGCGAAACTAAACACGTCTTCCATGGACAGCATGGGAGACACGTGCGTGATTTTTTGGAACTTATCAAGCGGTGCCCCGCCCACCCGCTGCGTTGGCGAGTCAGGAGTAATGAATTCAGGATAGGCTTGCTCGAGTGTGTAGAGCTCATGTTTCAACGAGTCGTTTACGGCATCAGAAACTTCTTGAGTATCTAAAACATGATACTCATAACGGTATTTTTCAATCAGTTTTCTGAGCTTCAGAATACGCTCCAAAGCCTCGGTTTTCGACAATGACATACCGGGCCATATTACCATGACATTATTAGAAAACCAAGGTATTTTTAGCCCAATTGTTATGCACCGCACGTTGACTTTTGCCTAATTTTCGACTATACTGTCTCGGTCCTGAGACCTCCCCAACTTAGGACTGGAGTCCCCATGTCATGGCTCGCGGGCGCGCTCGACCGAGCAACCGCCCAAATCAATACCAACGTGGTCATCACGGTCATAGCGATCGTCGGTATCGCCGGAGGTCTCTGCCTCGCGGCGATCATCAACTGGCTGGTCAGCATGACCACCTGAACAGCTCTCCCCGGTTAGCGCCCTCAGACGCCAACCAACAACTCCCCGCACCAACACTGGTGCGGGGAGTATTTCATTAAAACGATAAACCGAAGGTCGAAAACCAAACCACCTACCCAAAAAATCCCAAATACCAATCCAAAAGCTGCTGCCCCCAAAGCAACGTAACAACCGTGCCAATCGCCATGAACGTTCCAAACGGCACATGACTATCCATGTCACGTTTCTTGGTGAGCAACAATCCCACCCCCACTGCCGCCCCCGCGACATAAGACAAGAGCAAAGCCTCAACACCAAGCCATGGACCAAGTAAGAAGCCCATGAGCATACCCATCCGAATATCTCCCCCACCTACCCATCGACCTTGCGACATCAGGAACTGAACCGCAAAGAAACCGCCAAGCAAAAAACCGCCAAGCAAAATTGAAACCACCGGCAAACCAAGTGCGACGTTACAAATAATCGCAATAATCATGGCAGGAATTGTGATCCGATCTGGAATAATGAAGGCCCGGTAATCAAAAATAAAAATTAACACCAAAGCACAGGCTACAAGCGCGTCCCGAACAAATAAAACCCACAGCGCATCCGACGCTACAAAATCTGGCGGAACCAAACCCCACATTCCAAGCGCTCTTGCTGCAAACACAGCAAACAAAGCAGCAAACGCGAATTCAGTAGCTGGGTACTGCCATGGGATTACCGCTTTGCACCTGTGACAACGTCCCTTCACTGCAAAATAGCCTACAAATGGGAGCATCTCTTTTGGATGCGCGGGAGCTGCACAAATCGAACAAGAACGCGAAGTAGTAAAAATCAAACTCTCTTTCGTGCGCATGATCCGCGCATTTGCAATTCCACCTGCCAAAAATCCAAGGAGTGCCGCCCCAAGAAGATACAACGCATCAGTCATACAAATTATTGCGTTACCGCCGGCGTTAAGACTGGGCAGGCCCCGGCTTTAAAACCATCCTGCGTAGCGCAGTTTAAACCCTTTTGGAGTTCTAAAAGATTATTGCCATTTTCGAGCTCAAATTGAACTGCAAATGCAGCGCCATCACTCGAATAACAATAGGCATTTTTAATACCGGAACATGCAGACCGCTCCTTAAGGCCGCGCATAGGTGGCGCAGGTACAAATTCAACATACGCAGTCTGTGTATCTCCCTCTGCGCACGGCGCACCAAAACCATCTTCTGATAAGCAGGCGGTCGTGGTCTGTCCCAAGGCAGTTGTTTCGGCTACCACAGGATAAGCGGCGTGATCATTGTAAAAGAGTTCAAGTCCAATCTGAAGCTCCCGCACGTGCGACAAACGCGTTACATCTCTCGTTCGCTCTCTCGCTGAACTCACCGCAAAAGCAGATATAAGACCAACCACACCAATAATCAGCCCCACACTGAGAAGTTCAACTTTGGTCATACGCTCGCATCAATGAGAGAATTCATACTTTGCACAAGTGCCTGCGGAGTCAGGTGTGTCGTCATAATAACCTGATCAGCACCTTCTTTCAGCAATTCGCTGACCGCCGCTCGAGATAAATGCCTATCTGCCACGACGATTTTTGTCTGTAAGAGTGTCGGCAAACCATGGAGTCTTTTCAAAGCGGCTTTGACATTCTCAAGCATACTGTAATGCACGAGCAAAATGAGGGGGCGCAACTGCACCGCGCGACGCTCTGCATCCACCAAATTCACAGCCACATCCACTTCCCAACCATCCCGTTCAAACCGGGACATGTAAATATCCCGCAAACGAGCATCAGGCAGTAAAAGTAGGATGGCGGACTTGCGCTGTAATGTCATAAAACCTCATCCTTATTCCGCATAGACAGCCCAATCGCGACTGCTAAACGTGGCCCCACCTCATCTAAAACCGGTCGAGCCTCAGGCACAGTGGCTACCCTCGCCCATGGGTCACCGTGATAGACATTCACATTCAACGCTGCCGTGAGGTATGGAATGAGCCCAGGAACATGAGAGGATCCTCCGGTGATAATGATTTTTTCAACCGTACTATTATCATGGAATTCTTGATCGGCGTACAACTGCAATGTGTATTTAATCTCGTGCAATATTGGCTTTACCGCTGCTTCAAGCGGAGCTGGCAAACCTTGCGTAGCAGAATAAGACAGGTCACGCTTCATGGCCTCTGCCTCTTCAAACGAAACACTCATGCTTTCCGCCAGCGCCTGAGTAATGGCATTACCGCCAGATTTGATGCCGCGCGTAATGTACGGAACGCCCTTATCTACTACGGCGATATTCGTGCGCTCAGCCCCCATATCCACAATCATGACCCGGGATTTATCCTTACCAACTAAAGAACGGACCACGGCGAAGATCTCTGTCTCCAAAGAGACTAGTTCAATCTTTGCAATTCTGAACATTTCAACGTATTTCGTAATCAGTACTTTTGGAGCCCCAGTAAGAAGTACGCGAATATACTTTTTTGATTTATCACCAGACTCAATAGCTGCCTCTTTCTGCTTATCAACTTCCTGCTTTGGCAACAAATCTTTGTCTAAAATATTCGAGTCCAAAATCATCTCCTCAAGTGGGAGCGGCAACAGCTTGCGTGCTTGGGCTTCAATGATTGGCTTCAAATCTTCCTTTGGACTTTTTGGGACTGGCAGGGTGATCATGGCATGAAACACCTTAGAGCTCGGCAGAGATGCTACTGCTTTTGTAGCTTTCATGCCCGAATCTTTCATGATGCGTTTCAACGTATCTGCAGCTTTTGGAGCATCATCAATGAGTGATCCTTCAACCTTCACCGCCCCTGCGGGCTCAGAATATCCGTATCTTGATAACCGAAGACGACCCCCTTCTGGGATAATTTCCACCACCTTAATTCCAGAGGTGCCCACATCTACCCCAAGCATCCCCTCAAAACGCTCCTCCTTTTTCTTACCAAAGAGACCCATAGTTGCCCTGATTATAGCACGTCAGATACGATGGCGAATCGCCGCAAGAAGTGCACCAAGTGCTCGATGATCAAAAGAATCACGAGTGGTCTAAAGTATGAACCCCGGAATCGGCCCATCTCCGTCTACTATCTACCCGCAAACGTCTACTTTATAGCTAATATAAGCCATAAAACTTGAGTTGTTCACTTGACAAAACAGCATTTTTCTGCTATACTTTTAGGTTAGAGATTGAGGATTACTCAATTTCTACGGCCCTTTATTCCTCATC
>DAORIP010000009.1:0-9096 GCA_035438565.1 bacterium
CGTTATTGCTGAAGAGTTTGGATTTGTGGGGGTGGGTATTGTGCTCGGAGCTTTTATGCTGCTGTTTTCGCGAATGCTATTCGCTGCTCGTGTAACACGCGACGCCTTCGCTGCGTACCTTCTTATAGGGATTGCGGCTGCGTTTTTTGTTCAGACGTTGATTCATGTAGGTGTAAATCTTGCGATCATGCCGGCCACGGGCGTGACATTACCGCTTGTGAGTTATGGCGGTAGTTCTCTGATTATGATGCTGACAATGCTTGGAGTGGCGGAAAGTGTCGCGCGTCGAATTACGCCTGTGGATCGGTTATCGGTGGTGCATCAAAACAGAACTATACTCAAATAGTCGAATTCTTCACGGACTTTTTATGCCAGACTCACGTCCTGCCCGTCTCCCAGAGCCTCTCGCACGGTGTCCGTTTTGCGCTACTTTGTATCTTGAGGAGCAAGTTCGACCAGTCGGCAGGCGGCGTTCCGGTGAGACCAGCCATGCTACGTGCTTAAAGTGTGCTCGGGCGATGATGTTTGCGGTTGATCGTGCTGGTGGGCATGTGGCTTGTGTGGGGTTATTAACAGACTGTAATGCGGATGAGGCGGTTCGTTTTGAAAAGGGGGCTAAGATTAGCCTTGATGAGGTTTTACGGGCCCATGTTGAGCTTCGGAAGTAGACTCACTTGACACTTACGTTATTTTCGAGCAGAATACCGGCCGATATGCAGCATGCTCGAATTGAGGCTAAAACTCGTGAGATCCGTGGTCGCAAGACATCCGCTTTGCGTGCCGATGGTTTAGTTCCAGCCGTGATGTACGGTTTTGAGACCGAACCAAAGAACATTGAGCTTGATCGTAACGCCTTTGTAAAGGTGTATGCTCAGGCCGGTGAAAGCACTGTGGTTGATCTTGAGATTGATGGCAAGAACCACCCAGTCTTGATCGCGGAAATTCAGCGCGATCCGTTGACTGACTTCATTACGCACGCCGACTTCCGTCGCGTTGATCCTAAGCGTAAAATTGAAGCCAACATCCCACTTAAGCTTATCGGCATGGCTCCGGCTGTGAAGGAGCTTGGTGGTACGTTGCTTCAGACTTTGGAAGAGGTTGAAGTTATGTCTTTGCCTGATGCCTTGGTTCACGAAATTGAGGTCGACGTTACCAAGTTGGCGACGTTCGATGATGTGATTCGTGTGAAGGATTTGGTTATTCCAGCTGGAATCGAAATTAAGTCAGATCTTGAGCAAGCCGTTGCCTCTGTGCAACCTCCTCGTTCTGAAGCAGAGATGGCCGCTCTTGACGCTGCTGTGGACGCTGATGTGTCAAAGGTTGAGGTTCTTACCGAAAAGAAGGAAGATCCTGCGGCTGAGGGTGCTGACGCTGAAAAGAAGGACGCTAAAAAGTAAGTCTCCTCGATTCGAAAATGACCAAGCGTGGCTTGGTCATTTTCTTTTCTGAGCTATACTCATTTCATCTATGCAAGTATTTTTAAAGTTTCTTCGTGATCAATTCATTGCCGCAAAAACGTATCTTCTTACTGAGTCTCGTAAGAAAGAGAATATATTAATCATCGTCGCCGTATTTGTGGCACTGGCCGTCATGCTTGCGGTCACGGCGGCTTTCATGTTGAAACCGGCGAAGTATGTGCCGAATGATGCAGGTGGTGATGACGTTGTTGTTGATTCGACCATCCGTCATCCGTTAACCGGCGAGGTGCTTGAAGTACAGGTAGCTGAGCTTCCACAGGTATTCGCAGTCATGATTGAAAATAGTGCTGATGCTTGGCCGTTGTCAGGTCTTGAAGACGCATTTCTTGTTATTGAGGCTCCTGTGGAAGGGAATATCCCACGCTTCATTACCTTTTTTAGTGGCGAGCAAGCGGCTGATGCACAGGTGACTCCGGTGGCAAAAATCGGCCCAGTTCGTTCTGCTCGTCCATATTATCTCGACTGGAGCGCGGAGTTCGACAGTATTTATGCGCATGTTGGCGGCTCTCCAGAAGCACTTGATCTCATAAATCAGCGAGACATGTTTGATTTGAATGAGTTCTCTCAGGGCGAATATTTTTGGCGCGATGTACCACGTCGTCAGGCTCCGCATAACGTCTATACTTCCACAGACCGCTTAGCGGAAGCTGCGCTTGAGTTGGAAACCCCGGACTCAACATATGGCACCTGGTTGTTTAAGGACGATGCGCCAATTGGTGCTGAATCTGCGCGGTCTTTGGCGATTGATTGGGGCGAGGGGAGTCTTTATGACGTGGCCTGGAAATATGATCCTGCAAGCAATGATTACACAAGGCTTCAAGACGGTATTGTTTTTAAAACTCAGGCCGGAGCTAGTATTGTTGCGAATAATGTAGCTGTGCTTGCCTCTGATGTTACTGTGGTTGATGGGGTTGGTCGTCGTCACATTCGTACGCTTGGAACCGGTGATGCTTTGGTGGTTCAGGATGGCACGCTGATTCTTGGTACTTGGAAAAAGGATTCGATAGATGACCGATTACGGTTTTACGATGCTTCCGGGGCAGAGATCCGTATGAATTCCGGTAAGACTTGGATCGAAGTTGTTCCTTCGCTTGATCGGGCTACAACAAAAACAGATTTGCAGTAACGAAACGATAATTGCCTGAAAGATCCTTAACGCTCTGTGTGGTTGCTTCTCGGAAATAATGACGGATAAGAGAGCTGGCGGCGCTTGTCTGACTTGGATCAATTTCAAAAAAGATTTTTACCTGTTCAGGCAGTTCCTTGCGCCGCGCCGCAAGCTGCATGAGGAGTTCGTCATAAAGTTCTAACCCATCCAAACCGCCCACCAGGGCGGTTTGCGGTTCATAGTCTTTTACATCCGGATCAAGTGTCTCCCATTGTCGACCAGTAAGATAGGGAAGATTGGCGGCAATAAGAAGAGTCCGTGGCTTGGATTGCGGGGCCCAGCTACTGTAATTTTCAAAAAATGGCTTCATTAGATTTCCTTCTAAGAAGGCGATCTTATCCGCCACCTCGTGATTTTTTGCATTTTGATGGGCGATTTTTAACGCCTCGTGTGATTGGTCGATAGCGATTGTTTCTATTCCCGTTTCTGCAGCCAATGTGACCGCGATAGCGCCGCTCCCTGTCCCTATATCAATGACAAGGCAATTGTTGTCGATTTCTTGTCGAACAAGGTCTACGAGGAGTTCAGTTTCCGGTCTAGGAATAAGAGTAGCGGGCGAGACGATAAAGCTGCGTCGATAAAAATCCTTTTCACCAAGAAGATAAGCTACGGGTTCGTGTCGGGCTCGTCGTTCAACGAGCCGCATGAACTGATCGCTAATATCGATTGGAAGCATTTCTTCCCCGTGTGCAAATAAGTACGCCGTATTTTTTTTGAGACAGGCAGCTAAAAGAATTTGCGCATCGAGCTTTGAATTTCGCGCGCCTAAAACCTGTTCAGGCTCACTTGCCTTGAGTGTGTTCGCTGCCCAGGTGAGGGCTCCAAAGATCGTGAGCGTGCTCATATTACTCTTCATCCTCATCGTCAGTGCTTGCTTCGAGCCGTTTGTTGCGTGAGGCTAAGCGTAGGGCGTCGATAATTTCTTGAATGTCACCATCAAGAACTCCTGGTAGATTGTGCCAGGACTGTTTTAGGCGGTGATCGGTGATGCGGTCTTGTGGGAAGTTATACGTACGGATTTTTTCTGATCGGTCTCCAGACCCAATCTGGCCCTTGCGTTCAGCTTCAAGTTCGGCGCGCTTCTTTTCTTGCTCTTGTGCGTAGACACGGGCACGGAGAACGGACAGTGCACGGTCGCGGTTTTGGCTAAAGGAGCGCTCATCCTGACAAACAACAGTAATTCCGGTGGGTATATGAACCGCTCGACAGCTTGAGTAAGTGGTGTTCACGCTTTGTCCTCCGGCTCCCTGCGAGGTCGTTGCCTCAATTTTAATATCTTTTGGATTGATGTCGAATTCTTCTTCTTCGAGTTTTGGCAAGACAGCTACGGTAATCGTGGATGTGTGAATACGGCCAGCTTTTTCCGTGGTTGGTACGCGTTGAACGCGGTGCACGCCGCTTTCCAGCTTCATGATGCCGTAGACGCCGGAGCCGCTGATTTCAATGATGATTTCTTTAAAACCACCAAGATCGTTCTGGCTTTGGGAAACGAGCGTTGTTTTCCAGCCGTGACGTTCTGCATAGCGGGTGTACATGCGGTAAAGGTCAGCAGCAAAAAGCGCTGCCTCGTCGCCGCCGGTGCCAGCACGAATTTCCACGATTGAGTCGTGTTCGTCTACTGGATCTTTGGGGAGCATGGCGAGTTCAAGGGCTTTTTCTGCTTCCGGAAGTTTAGCTTCAAGTTCAGCAACTTCAGCTTCAGCTAAGGCACGCATGTCCGGATCTGGATCCTGGAGCGTGGCTTGTGCGCTTTTTAAATTCCCAACAATGTTTTGATAGGTGTCGGCTACCGCCAGAGATTGTTTAAGACTTTGATAGGCGATATTTACCTCACGGAGGGATTTACGATTTCCAAGAACAGCCGGATTCATGAGCTCTTGCTCAAGGCGCTCGGCTTCTTTGCGCTTGTCCGCGATCATGCGATCAAATTCCATATTTGTAGGGAGTATAAACAAAAACACCTCACCCGAATAGATGAAGTGTTTTTTTGTTGAGCTAAGAGCGGCTCGACTTGATGCTGGTATCTTTTGAAGCCTTCTTTTCAGCTTTCTTTTGAGCGCGAGCTGCTTTTTCAGCGGCCTTATCCTTAGAGGTCTTCACCTCAGCAGACTTCTTGGTGGTGCGATCTGAGAACTTCTCAACGCGGCGAGCACTGTCAACGATCTTTTGCTTACCGGTGAAGAATGGGTGACAAGCAGCACAAAGTTCGATCTCGATGCGCTCGAGGGAAGAGCCGGTCTTGTATTCTGCGCCACAAGCACAGGCAATGACCGCGTTTGAGTAGTAGTCGGGATGGATAGAAGGTTTCATAGGGAAAAGTTGCCAAAATGATAGCGATTCCGCTGACTTTTGTCAAATTATGAGACCACAGGTATCCTGAGGCCGAATATGGCGACAAATATTGAGTTATTTAACTATAATTTGCCCGAGAGCTTTATTGCTCAGAAATCGGTCGAGCCACGCGATCATTCAAAATTGATGGTCCTGGATCGGGTTTCTGGTAATATTGACCACCGAGTATTTTATGAACTTGTTGAACTTTTGAAGGCTGGCGATGTCCTTGTTTTCAATACTTCTAAAGTATTTAAGGCGCGTTTGGTGGATGGGGGAGTTGAGATGTTTATTCTGAAATTGAAAGATGGTCAGATTGAATGTTTATTAAAGCCGGGCAAGAAGTTTCCCGTTGGTTCGGTGTTCACAGTGTTTGGACAAGATTTTAAGGTTGTGACGAAATCTGATGACGGAGTGGTGACGCTTGAGACTATTATGTCTTCAGCTGAAGCTATGGCTTTTTGCGATCAGCACGGTCAGGTTCCAACGCCGCCATATGTAAAGGAGGCTTCACAAATTGAGAAAGATTATCAAACTGTGTACGCCAAAGAAGTTGGTTCGGTTGCAGCGCCAACCGCTGGTTTTCATTTTACCGCTGAGCTCCTCGATAGACTTCAGGCTAAGGGCGTGCAAATCGAGCATGTTGTACTCCATGTTGGGATTGGAACTTTTAGACCCGTGCAAGTTGATACACTTGAAGAGCACACCATGCACAGCGAATGGGTGAGTGTACCGACCGATGTCGCTGAACGTATCAATGCCGCCAGATCAGAAGGCCGCCGGGTAATTGCTGTTGGTACCACGACGACCCGTGCACTCGAAGGTGTCGCTTCACATTTTGCACGGATCGCTTCTCGCCTTGAGACTAGGGGAAGTAGAAAGGGGGTCGGTTTACTCCAAGCCTTTGAAGGCAATGTGAACATGTTCATTACCCCTGGTTATGAGTTCAAAGTAATTAATGGTCTGATTACGAATTTTCATTTGCCAAAATCCACCTTACTTGTACTCGTGTCTGCTTTTGCTGGTCGTGAGCACGCGCTTGCGGCATACGAGTCTGCAAAGCAGTGTGACTATCGATTTTTCTCATTCGGTGACGCAATGTTTATCTGTTAGACTTAGTGTGTTAGTCTGAGTTTGGAGGTGGTAAATGCCTGGTGTTTTGCTCCATGATGTGGGGGAGCGTCATGTTGGATGCACCCGTCATGGTGTACTTTGCATCACGATTGAACGCCGTTGGGCTGGGGAATGGGCAGAGACGAGCACTCGCAGGGTGCCTGTGATGCTCGAGACGATCTCATTCCTTTTGTGCGACGGTTGTCGGGCGCAGTATCTTGCTCGGGATGCGGGCAAGAAGTTGGTGGACTATTGTCGGGGTTTGGTGCCCGATTACCGTCCGCCCTCCGTGGAGCCCACGGTATGTCCGCACTGCCCGGATGAAGACGGCAAGAATGTGCGGTTGCAGAGCGTGATTCTGCCTGTCGCACCTGGGACTATGCTCGAATCTGGCAGTTCGCCTTCGTCCGCGAAGCTCTGCCTGCGCTGCGGGCATCTGCTCTGGGTTAGCTTTTCATAGCGCTATCCCAAATTGGTCGGCTGGAAACCCCGGCCGACCTGTTTATTTTCAAAAACAAAAGCACCCGCCGATCCACGAGGGGATCGAGCGGGCGGGGTTACTAGACGTGAGCGACGTTCACGACTTGAGACTGGCGGCGAAGTTGAGGATCGCCAGAACTCGCTTGAGTCCATGCTCTGGGCTCAGATTCAAGTTGTCATCCCAGGCGTCCATGAAGTTCTGCGCAACCGGATCGATGTGCTTGGTTACGGGATCTTCGTGGGGGCAGTCAAAGAATGCAGTCCAGCTCTCGTCGTTGTGATCGTGTTTGATCTTCCAGCTGATGCCGAAGCTGTCCGTCATGTCTTCGAGGGTAGGATCGAAACAGAGATCGACATTGAGACTGATTCCGTCCTGGTCGATGCTCTTGGTGTATTGGAGTTCGATCTTGCTGGCCACTTTCGCCGCCAGAAACAGCATGCCAGGCGTATAGCGCTGTTGCATCATTTTGGGATCGAAACCTGCTCCGAGCAACATGGTTTCGAGCTCTTTGCCGACTTCTCGAGCTCGTCTGAAGCTCTGTTCCTTTGACACATTGGCCTCCGATTCGCCTCAGGAAATGATTTCCGGCGAAGAGTAATTATAGCAAATATTAGCAAAAATGTCAATAATAATCTGGGCGAGATGGGTTGATTGACCTTTTATGCTAGGTTTAGTACACTCTTGCCGCCCTTGAAAAAGGCGAATTTAAATAATTTCATCTCACAGATCCCCACCAAAAGCGCATGCGGATCCTCCTCGAGCGAAAGCGAGAGGCCCGTATGCAGGGGATTGAGGTTAAAAGGAACAAAGTTATGAAGATCCCATCATCCCTTGAGATGCTCAAGGCGGGTGTGCACTTTGGACATCAGTCCTCAAAGTGGCATCCAAAAATGAAAGAGTACATCTTTGGTGAGCGCGGCGGCGTGCACATCATTAACGTTGAGAAGACCGCAGACAAGCTCAACACCGCTCTTACTTTTGTGACGCAGACCATTGCAAAGGGTGGTAGCGTTTTGTTTGTTGGTACCAAGCGTCAGGCCCAGGATATTGTGGCGAAGTATGCTACTGAGTGTGGCATGCCATACGTTAACGTTCGTTGGCTTGGCGGTACGCTGACGAACTTTGGTCAGTTGCAGCGCCTCATCCGTCATTATCTTGATTTGAAGGAGAAGCGCGAGAAGGGTGAATTGAAGAAATACACCAAGCTTGAGCAGTTGCAGTTTGATCGTGAGATTGCTGAGCTCGATGAAAAGATCGGCGGTTTGTCTACCTTGACCCGCGTTCCAGATGCGCTCTTTGTGCTTGATGCACGTCATGAGAAGACCGCTGTTCGTGAGGCTCGTGCTATGAAGGTGCCAATGATCGCTTTGGTTGACAGTAATGTAAACCCAACCGGTATTGAGTACGTTATTCCTGGTAACGATGACGCCGTGAACTCTATCGACCTTATCGCTAAGCTTGTTGCTGGTGCTGTAAAGGAGGGGAAGACCAAGGCAGCTTCTGAGGCTCAGGCCGCAGCTCAGGTACGTAAGCAGCTTGATGAAGAGGTGCGCGTATCCGCAGAAGCTAAAGAGGTTGTTGATGAACTTGATAACAAAATCAAAGAAGAGTTAGCAAGCACAAAGAAGAAAGTAGAGAAGACTTCCGATAAGAAATAAGCGGACGCTCTCATTAGTAAAGCAAGTAATTATGGCAATTACCGCAGGTGACGTAGCTAAGCTACGCGAAATGACAGGTGCTGGCATGATGGATGCCAAGAAGGCACTCACTGAAACGAACGGTAACGTAGAGGCTGCAGTTGAGGTGTTGCGCAAGAGCGGTGCACTCAAGGTAGCAAAGAAATCTGACCGCACCACCGCTGAAGGCAGAGTGCATACGTACACCCACTCAAACGGCAAGTTGGCGGTTATGGTAGAAGTCATGTGCGAGACAGATTTTGTGGCTCGCAATACGGACTTCATTGATCTTTGTCAGGACTTGGCAATGCACATTGCGGCTGCTGCTCCGCAGTACACCACGCGTGCTGAAGTTCCGGCAGAGCTTGTAGAAAAAGAGAAAGCTTTTCACGCCGAGCAGTTGGCAGCTGAAGGTAAGCCAGCTGAAGTGATTGAAAAGATCATGGACGGCAAGATGAACAAATTCTATGAGGACATTGTGCTCATGGATCAGAAGTTTGTGAAAGAAGACTCTATCACCATCACGAACTTGATCGAGCAGAAGGTAACCACCATGGGGGAGAGCATCCGTATTGGACGCTTTGTTCGCATGAACTTGGGAGCCTAAGAGCTGTAAAACACGAGGCCATGCGCCTCGTGTTTTGTATTAGAAAAAGTTTTGAAAATGAAGAACCGCCACTCATGTGAGTAGCGGTTCGAGAGCTTGCCCGGTCAAACGTGACCGGGGTCGCTAGTTCCTACCAGAGCGCGTTGCACGCTCCGGTGTTGACGTCCCACACCTCCGGGGTGACCACCTGGATGTCGTTGTCGATCTCGATCTGCCAGGTGCTGGTGAAGACCGACGCCTCG
>DAORIP010000010.1:0-9063 GCA_035438565.1 bacterium
ACCCTCGACAGACCGAAAGGCGGGTGGTTTTCTTTGGATACTTTCTTTTCTGAAAAAGAAAGTATCTCCCCCGGAAGGGGTTTAGACCGAAGGTCAAGGAAACATAGCGGCGTCGGGCCTCGGATCCTTCGCTGTCGCTCAGGATGGGGAGTGAAGAATCGAGATAGGGATCGACAAACCCATTACTCAAAGTGCACTTCTTCAACGTATTTGTACAAACGGTCGCGAAGTTTTGGATACACAGATAAGTCCGGACTCTGGTCCAAAACTTCTTTTGAGAAGTCTTTAGCGTGCGACATGAGATCGATGTCGTGCATGGTACCAAGCTTAAATTGCTCAAAGCCAGACTGCTCTGTACCAAAAATATTTCCTGGACCGCGCAGCTGCAAGTCTTTTTCAGCCAAATCAAAACCATCCTGACTATTCTCAATAGCCTTCATGCGCTCCCTAGCGACTTCTCCAAGTACGCCCGAAGGGTGCAAGAAACAGTAACTCTGATGCTCCCCACGACCAACCCGACCACGCAACTGGTGCAGCTGCGCCAAACCAAAGCGCTCGGCGCCCTCAACATACATAATGGTGGCGTTTGGCACATCTACACCAACTTCAACTACCGTCGTTGAAATCAACATATCCGCCTCCCCCTCTGCAAATTTACGCATGACGTCATCCTTCTCCTTGGTCTTCATGCGGCCGTGCAACATGACCACACGGTAGCCTTTAAACGGTTCAAGCACGAATTCCTTGAAGACCTGTGAAACAGAGTTTACGCCCAGCGCATCTGATTCTTCAATAAGCGGACATACCACAAATACCTGTCTGCCCGCATCCATTTCAGCTCTCATTTTTGCGTAAATCGGCTCTTCGCGCCCAAGCTCCACCACCTGCGTTTCGATTGGCTTACGACCTGCTGGGTACTCATTCAGAATTGAGCGGTCCAGATCCCCGTACAGCACCAATGCCAAGGACCGAGGAATAGGGGTAGCGGTCATTGAAAGCAGGTGCGGGATACCATCCAAGTCCCCTTGCTTGTCTTTTAACGCCTGACGCTGACGCACACCAAAACGATGCTGTTCATCCACCACGATCAAACCAAGTCGATCAAACAATACATCTTGGGTCAATAAAGCATGCGTTCCGACGACAATTTGCACTGCATTGTTTTTCAAAGCCGTAAGCAACTGCGCTTTCGTTACCTCTTTATCTCCAACACGACGCTTCGTGCGTGTGTAGAGTGCGATTGTAAGTTTATGACCGAATAAACGCTGAAGCGTTTGCGCATGCTGCTCTGCCAAAATTTCCGTTGGTGCAAGCATGGCAGTCTGCCAACCATCACGAGCAGCGTTCAAACCAACCAACGCGGCTACGACCGTTTTTCCGCTACCTACATCACCCTCAAGTAAACGGTTCATGGGCTCTGGACGGTTCATGTCCTTAATAATGGCCCAAATTGCTTTCTTCTGTGCACCTGTAAGTACGAACGGCAACTCAGCTACCGCCTTCTTCACCGCCGCCTCATCAAAGGGAACGCGAGGAGCTTTCTGCATCTTCAATTCACGACGTGACTTGGCGTGTAAAAGTTGGTGCAAGAAAAACTCATCAAATTTCAAGCGACGCAAAGCCTTCTCTTTGGTTTCGGTTGAACCAGGGAAATGCAATTCCGCGATGGACTCAGGCAGTGGAATGAGCTCAACTTCTCGTAAAATATGCTCAGGCATCCAGTCATCTACCTCTTTGATAGCGCTCAGTGAAGCTTCGACGACCTTACGACGAATCTTCTGCGTCAAAGCACCCGTCAAACGGTAAATCGGCATAATCCGACCCGTATCTTTGGTTACTTTGGCCGTACCAATAATTTCGTAAACTGGGTTAACCAACGAAAGACCGTATTTATCATCCACCTTCCCGGCCAAAGACAGAACCTGGCCCGGCTTTAAGACCTTCGTCAAAAAACCCTGATGAAACCACACCGCATTAATGGCACCCGTACCGTCTTCAATAATCGCCTCCGTAACCATCATGCGCCAAGACTTTTGACTACGACGCGTATCAATTGAAGAAATGGTACCTTGAATGGTTACCTTGCTCCCCGGCTTGGCATCGCCAATAGCAACCGCGTGCGACAAATCGTCATACCGAAAAGGGAAATCGAACAAAGCATCGTGCAATGATTGCAATCCGAGTCGAGCAAAATCTTTTGCCTTACTCGCCCCAATCCCCATGAGTGAGCTAATCGAATCTTTCAAATGTGAAGCCATAGCCAGTCAGAACCTAATCAACGTTCCGACGAGGATAACATGTTTTTGAAAAAAATCAACCCCCAGACCTCCCCATCCCTAAACACGATTCTGAATGTACATAAGAACACCTTCAAGAAGACCGGATTTAAAAATATCGGGTAATTTGTGCTTGGTAAGATCGAGCCAGCGAAAACCAGAATGTTCCCTCCCAGTTACGATATTTCCACCTTTGTACTTGGCTTCAAAAAACAAATACAGCAAATGAATTGATTCACCACCGCTCTGTTCAGATTCAGCCGCAATCAAATGTCTGCCGACCGCTACCGGAACAGGGCGGATCTCAACCTCAACATCACCTACCTCCTCACGAATCTCACGAAGCAGAATGTCAGCAAACGATGTCTGAAATTCACGAACGTCAATTCTGCCACCCGGAAGATCAAAATAGCCCGCAAATGAACCACTCGGAAGCGCATTAAGCGCCAGCACCTCCCTGTGGTCATTCACAATCAAGGCCTTCAAAGACACCTGATAACGATCGCGTTGTTTTGGCATAATTGGTTTTTCCCAGAGTAACACGAGACCAAAAACAGAAAAACCCCGGCTGGGGGTTTTCTAGTGAAGACCGTGTTCATGAAAACAATATGTATACCCTTTGTCCATTACCAAAATGTGTTGCAAAATCCATCGTCCAGCGAACTCAGCCGCTGCCTCAGCCTGCTCTCGAAGTCCATCAGCACTTCCCTGTTCAACCTTAATAAATAAATCCTTAAATCGCTCCCGGAACATATTGTGCGCTTCAAGATGGCCAAGCTGTGGACAGTCAAACGTTTTAAAATACTCTTCCTCGGTTTCCAAATGATACAAAGCGTAATTCAAAAATTTACCGAGGGCTTCGAGTAATTCCATCTTTGAAACTTCTGCCTTTGCCGCCAGGACCAAAACTTCATTTGCGATCTCTAAAAAGTGCTGATGCTGTTCATCCATTTCTTCTACCCCAACACTATATTCCTTAGACCAAACAAACATAGTAATACATCAAAAGTCAGTCTAAGCATAGCATACAAAACAAAAAAACCTCCGTTGAGGAGATTTATTTGTGGTGCGAGCGGAGGGATTCGAACCCCCGACCCTCAGCTCCGCAAGCTGATGCTCTATCCAGCTGAGCTACGCCCGCTCTTAGAAAAGCTACCCAAGTTCGCCGGCTACTTTGTTGCGGGGCCCCGAAAATTTTTCTACGTAGGATTTACCTACGTCTCAAAATTTTCTCCCCGCGCCTCGTATCCGACGAACTTAGTAGCTTTTCTCTGCGCACTGCGAATTGAAATGGTGAGAAAAAGACTCGAAAAATGCGGCCGACGGTTATAACTTATACACCCGAGAGAGGGTATCTGTCAAACTCTCAGAGTCTCGCTCAAGGTTTTCAAAGATAAAAGGCAAAAGCTCAGCCCGAACCCGGTTAGGGTCTGCATCATCAAGCGGGATGGAAACAAGCGGAGCAAAACGATTATTAAAGCCTAAGTAGAGATTACTCACCGGTGGCTCAAAGATGACTGAAAAATCCTTGATATCGTTAAAGGGGTAAAATTCGTTGTTAAAAACAACCCCCTCGCTTGTGATAGCCGCCTGAACTCGACTTGGCTTTTTCAAATCACGCATGAGGATGATTACCGCAAACATGACAATGATGAGTGCAAACACAAAATTATTCGTCAGAAGGGCGTAAATCAACATCCCAAGTCCAGCCGCTGAGGCTAAAACATACCAACGATTTGAGCGTTGAACCGGGATAAATTCCCAGGTTTCCCACGCCAAAATAACTCGACCGACATCAATGCCGTCGTCATAAGCCCGAATCTGATCCTGCTCCTGCTCCATAGATAGAAAAAGTATACCATGCTGAGGCTTGAAACATTCTCAGGAATCATGTACCCTTTTCCTAGCTCGTTTATGTGTTGTGAACACCTACGAGACCATAGCGAGCCCGGAGAGGTGGCCGAGTGGCTTAAGGCGCAGGTTTGCTAAACCTGTGAACCAGCAATGGTTCCGGAGGTTCGAATCCTCTCCTCTCCGCCAGTAGAAAACCTCATAAAATTTCTGATTACTTTGTTGCGAGTCCCGGCTGACTTCGTCAACGTAGGGTTACCTACGTCTCCTCGTCAGCCACCCGCGCCTCGTACTCAAAAATTTTATGCGGTTTTCTGCGACGTGCAGTTAAGTGAGCGAATCATAAAACCTACTAAGTTTGTTGGATACGAGGCGCTGGGTAGAAAATTCTGAGGCGTATGTAACCATACGGTGAAGAATTTTCGGGGCCCCGCAACAAAGTAGCCGACAAACTTGGGTAGGTTTTATATGCAGGGAAGGGTGACCGAGTGGTTTAAGGTAACGGTCTTGAAAACCGTCGTACTGAAAGGTACCGCGAGTTCGAATCTCGCCCCTTCCGCCAAAAAATCTCCACCATACGTGGAGATTTTTTATTTCTTGAAGACACAATCAGTGTTTACTTCCTTGAAAGCGAAAGGAGACTCGAAAAAATAAAGAAGCTGATGGCTACAAGCACAATCGCTCCCCCGGCAGCAATGTCGTACACGTAAGAAAGGAGCAGTCCCGTCACTACAGACAATAAAGAAACGGCCACCGCGATCATCGTACTGACCTTAAATCCAGCATTGAAACGCATCGCGGTCAGAACAGGAATTACCATAAGCGCACCCATAAGGAGCACCCCCACCACCCGCATACCAACCGCTACCGTCATGGCGGTCATAAGTGCCATGAGTGTATTTAAAATCCCAACGCTGATACCCTGAGCTTTAGCAATATCCTCATCGAAGGAGAGTAGGAAAAACTCTTTGAACAGCAATGTAGAAAATAAAAATACCGTGACCGACACAATCGAAATCAATAAGAGATCCTGTCCGCTTACCGTAGTTATTCCGCCAAACAAATATTGTAAAACACCTGCATTAAATTTGTGTGCCGCGCTCATCCCAACAACCGCAAAAGCCAAACTCCCAGACAAAACCAGCGCAAGTAAAGAATCGCCGGTAAACCAACCCAAAGTACGTAGGCGCTCAATAAATAATGCGGCAATAATCGCGACTACCCCTGCAGTGATAAGCGGATCAAGTCCAAGCAAAAAGCCCAGGGCAACACCCGCAAGTGACGCATGTGCCAAAGTATCTGCAATAAGCGCCTGTCGACGCACAGTCAAAAACATACCTAGAATCGGCGCCACAAGACCAATCAAAAGTCCGGCGGCTAAAGCACGCTGCATGAAATCGTAATCAAGAAATTCGAGCATATTAGTGATGGTGAGCAATACGCTTCCCCGGAGCGCGCTCTGGCTTTGGAAGCGACCCGAAGACCGCGGCGGCTAAGGCGGTAGAAATAGGGACCGCCAACATAAGCGCGGTTCCACCAACCAACGCCCGCAGAATTTCCTCAATAATACTTTCACTGTTCAATACAACCCACAACGGAGGGTGGTCCGGAAGTGCAAACAGCATAAAAAGTGGAAATGAAGCACCGGCATACGCAAGGATAAGCGTATTCACAAGCGCAGCAATGTGCTCACGCCCCACAGAGATGCCGCGCTTATACAGCTCACCTACACCTAAATTTTCATTTGCAAGCCCAATCTCCTCTACTGCAGCCACCTGCGCCGTTGTGACGTCATCAAGCACTCCAAGCGCTCCAATGACGATACTGCCAAGCAACAACCCGCGAAGGTCAAGATTTGGTAAATAGCTCAACTGTAAATAAATTGCCTGTTCCGTACCCGTTCCAGACAAGTGCGCGAAGGCACCCGCAACTATTGCAAGAATAAACGCCGCCACAAGAGCCATTAAGGTTGCTGCCAGAGCAACAAAGGCCCGACGATTAAACCCGTGCGCGAGCAAGAGCGATACGATAGCGATTGCGCAAGACCCGAGAAAAGAAATCATGAGTGGATTACCACCTTGAATGATTTGTGGAACTACAAATAACATCAAAATTGCCAAGCTAGCCCCAAGGCCAACTAATGATCCCGCACCGCGAGATCGACCAAATACAATGGCGGCAAATGCGAAAATAGCAACATAGATAAAAATTGTCGAAAGACGGTAACTATCCAAAATATAATAATTATCACCACGCGCATCATTCACTTTTGCGATAACTACACGGTCTCCTTCTTCAAGTTTTAAATCATCATAATTTGCGCTTGAAAATATATACGTGATCGTTACGGCCTCACCTTTATCTTCACCCTTTAAAACCTCAACGAGCACCACCTGCTCAGACTCGGCCATGGGTGAATCAGCGACAGCCTTGTCTTCCACCACTTCCATAACCTTGCCACGGGCATACACCTGTGTAACCGAAGCCGTATCCTGCGCCATCACAGACAACCCTAACGACAGACCGAATGCCACACCAAGGAATCCAAGAAAAAACTTTTCCATATTAGTGCTGATGCACGATTTTTGCTTTCTTGCCGTAAGCTTTTTCAAGAGCCGATTTCTCCATAACCTCATCAGCAGGACCGTGACAAATAAGGTGTCGGTTCAAACATAACACCGTATCCACCTCATGGGTGACGATATCTACATCATGAGAAACAATGATAATCGTCAAACCTTGATGGTGTAACTTTTGCAGAAAAGCATAAAATGCCTCCTGACTCGGGGCATCCACTGCTGAAGTCGGCTCATCGAGCACAAGTAGTGCCGGGTCTCCCGCTAAAGCTCTTGCTATCATAACGCGTTGCCGTTCGCCACCCGAGAGCGTCCCTACACGGCGACGAGAAAGATGCGCCACGTCTGCAGTCTTCATGGCGCGCTTAACCGCAGACTTATCAGCCTTAGAACGGAGAGATAAAATTCCTCGACTCGCCGTACGTCCGCTCAAGACCACCTCCTCTACACTGGCTGGAAATAAACGGTCATCACTCACGGCACGCTGCGGTACATATCCAATACGGTGACGATTCTCCGACCCCCCAACCACCTCTCCGAGAAGCTGTATCTCTCCAGAATCGGGTTTTAATAAACCTAAAATGAGGCGCAGGAGGGTTGTTTTACCTCCACCATTTGGCCCAATTATCCCCAAGTAATCCCCTTCTTCAACCGTAAAGCTAATGTGCTCAAGAATCGGATTCGCTCCGTAGCGAAATGAAACGTTTTTTACGCTAATAATTGGTAGCTTGGCTTTTATTGGCATAACATTGCCGCCCGTAAGGCAGAAAGGTTGTCGCGCATAACGCTGACATAGTCTTTTCCCGATGCGAGCTCTTCAGCAGACAAACCCTCAAGTGGATTAAGTACCGCAGTCTCAGCATGAAGCTCTCTCGCTAAAGTCTCTGCTAATTCTGGGCTCACCAGAGTCTCAAAGAAAATCGTTTGAATATCTAATTTCTTTGCGTCTCGGGCAAGATTCGTGAGATCACGCACAGAAGGCTCAGATTCTGGAGATAAGCCGCTGATAGGATGAATAACGAAATTATAGCGCCTTGCCAAATAACCAAAAGCATCATGTGCGACAATGATGTCATTTAATTCACACTTTTCCAAACCATGAGCATAGTCCGCATCAAGCGCCACGAGCTCCGCAAGATAAGCATCCGCTTGAGTTGAATAATCAGTAGCATGATCAGGATCTAGCGCAATCAATGCCTGTTCGATCGCGCGTACAATATCCTGAGCAATCACGGGATCGAGCCAAACATGCGGATCGGCATTTTCGGCGTCAGCATCAACGCCCGCAATCCGTTCTGCGCTCAGCGTCAATCCGCCATTTTGTGTGATATCCGGCCCAGCATCCGCTGCCCAAGCATCGATTCCCTGGCCCACATAGACAAGCAGGTCAGCCTGACGAACATCAGAAACGTCACGTGGACTTGGCTCGTAATCATGCGGCTCCGTACCGGCAGGGATTACGTTGCTTACATAAACAAAATCGCCGCCGACACGCTCTACAAAATTTTGTAAAGGGTAAATTGTAGTCACGGCAAAAATCCGATCTCCAGAATAACCGGTATCCGCATTTGGGAATCCCAACCACAACACAAAGGCTAAGGTCCCAAAGAAAAAGCCGAGCGCAATTATGGTAGAAAGACGTTGACGCATACTTATTTACAGTCACTGCAGACGCCAAAAAATTCAAGGGCGTGATGCATTATTTTAAAATTATGTGGAGTAAGAATCAATCTCTCCAAATGGACCGCATCATCTTCAAGCTCGAGATCTTCAATTTTCTTACACTTCATGCAAACCGCATGATGGTGATGCGGTAAATGCACATACTCAAAACGTTGCAAGCCATCGTTCAGCGCAACTTGTGCAATAACCCGTTGATCTTTCAAAAATTCGAGCTCGCGATAAAGCGTGACCTTATGCGGCGATAGTTGATATTTACGGAGTATCTTCTGGAGATCGGCAAGCGCTAGTGGCTGCTGATGCGCCATAAAGATTCGAATAAGGGCCTTGCGTAACTTTGTAAGCCGGAACCCTTGACGTACGAGCTCAGCCTCAAGGCTCGCTGCTTGTATTTGCATATTCATACCTATACACAGCATAACGCAACTCAGTTGCGTTTGCAAGTACCCCCGCTACCCTTGCGCCAGCGTAAAACCAAAAACCTTCGTCTTTCCATCGCTCATCAATAAAGATCTGGCCGCAGACATTGTTGCCCCGGTTGTAAAAACGTCATCAACGAGCAAAATCGCCTTCGGTAAGGCTACTCCTGATTCAAGGAAAAATGGATTCCTGAGCATGGCCTGCTTACGCTCTTCCGTTGAACGATCAGCCTGATGACCCTGACGATGGGAGCGTTGAAG